>JANPCJ010000253.1:0-11709 GCA_031430895.1 Chloracidobacterium sp.
TGGAGCGGGCGACGGGGATCGAACCCGCGACGGGTCGCGAGGGAAGCTGACACTCTACCATTGAGTTACGCCCGCTTTTTGGAGGAACGCTAACACGAATCGCACAGGAAGTATTAGCCTCTATTAGCATCGAGCAGCAAATCGATCAATTCTCTAACGGCTCCGCGCCCGCCATTCGCGGTGGTAATGTGGTGGGCATTGGCTTTGACCTCTTTGTGAGCGTCTCCCACGGCCACGCTGAGACCGGCCAGTGGGAACAGAGGGAGATCGATAGTGTCGTCGGCTATGAACGCAATCTCATCGGGAGAAATGTTTGCGGCGGCAACGAGTTCGTGAAAAGCCGCGACCTTCTCTTCGCGCCCCAGCCAAACAAATTCAACGCCGAGATCACGGGCACGATTTTCGACTATTGGCGACTTGCGCCCCGAAATTATGCCCGATCGAAACCCGGCCTTGTGCCAGAGTGTCAGGCCGTAGCCATCGCGCACATCGAACACCTTTAAAGCTTCGCCGTTCTCGGAAAAATAAAGACGACCGTCCGTCAAGACGCCGTCGCAGTCCATCAGCACGAAAGTGATCTTTGACAGCCGATCGTTTAGGTTTTGGTCCATGCATCCACATTCGGAGTTCCGGCTTTAGCTGGCCTCTTTCTGAACGAAGAGGCCAGCTAAAGCTGGAACTCCGAACTTTACCTTACCTCAAACATCTCAACCGCGCTCAATTTCCAACCGTTGGCTGATTTGGAGAGGCGATACACTGCGATACCCATTTCGGCTTCTTTGTTCAGCAGTTTCACCGTCATATTCGCCTCGACAAGTACGGTGTTCGCATCAATACGGTCAATTTGGCGGATTTGGGTTTGCCATTGTTCGGTTGAACCTGAGACGCCGCTGGCGAATTTTGTGACCTCGCCGGGCATCACGAGAGCGTCAATGTCGGCTTTGCGGTTCGATGAGGCGGCTTTGTCGAAATCTGTAAAGAATCCCTTTACGGTCGGGTCGGCCGGCGACGATGCACCGAGCTTGTTACGAAGATTGCGGGCCGCAAGGCTGGCTCCATATTCAGCGTCGGCCAGGATCGCGGCCTCGGCAAATTTTAACGCGGCGGCATTTTGATTTGACCGGCTTGCTGATTCCGCCAGACCGACATTTGCCCATGCCAGACTTCTTGCAGTCGGCAGCTTTTCGTCCAGAACGGCGCGAAACTCTTTTTCCGCCTCCGCATTCTTGTTTTGGGCAAGAAGCGAACGGCCGAGAAGGATTCGCAAATCGTCAAATCGCGGGTTGTCGCGAAGCAGGACCCTGGCGGTGCTTTCCGCGTTTGCAAATTCCTGCTTATCAAAAAGGCGCTTGGCAGCGACAATCGGATCGCTGTCGGTGGTCTCGGGCGGGGCGATATCGTCGGCATAATCGATTTGCGGGTAGAGTTTGTCAGTGTCGACCTCGACGCGGATCACCTTGCTCGTAGTTCTAAAGGCAGCCTCGCCAAAACTCGTTGCTCTTATGGTCGTTGGCGAGACAAGTTTTTCGCCGGTTACGGTTGTCGCGGCAATATCGACCGTAACATCCGTCCCGCCGCTGTTCCGAAGGTTCACCTTCGTTTCCGCGCCACTCACCTGTGGCAAGCCGACGCGCAAGTTCATGTCCGTCACCTGATCGAAAAGATAATCCAGCAATTCTTTTTGTGCGAAAAAACCTGTCCGAAGCTCGGCGAGAGTCAGGTTTCCGTCGTCCATGCCAGACTTGAGGGTCTTCGAAAAATCCGCGGCGCCGACTCGTTTTGCCAGCAACCGCCAGACCATCGCTCCCTTGTTTGCGACTTCCGTGTAGTAAAAATCTTCAAGCGGCGAAACAGTTGCCATGGGCGCATCGCGTCGCGCGACGGAGGCATAAGCGGTTCGCTGCCGCAGACGTTCGATGTCGGCGACATCTTTGCCGAATTTGCTTTCGATAAACTGCGTCGCTATGTATCGAGAAAGTCCCTCGTCTATCACTCCGTGGCCCTCGGCATTGACCGCGACGGCGTTCCCTAGCCAAAGTTTCGCGGCTGCCTCGGCGATGTTCATTGCGGTCAACGAATCAATCTTTGAACGTCGGAACACGGCTTCGTCAACAATAACCGTGCCGCCGCTGCTAAATCCAGCGCCTCGGCGACTTGAAACAATCCGCAACGGCGCGTCCGGCGTCTTGCCGAGGATTCCCCCGACAAAAGTCCGGGCGTCAGATAAAAGTGAGGCTAACTCGGCGGCCCTTTTCTGCCCGTCAACCGCGCCCTTTGGCGCATAAACCGCTATGCCGCTCTGGTTGGAAACGTCCCAGTTACCTGAGAGAAAGAAAGGCTGACCATAAAGCTTCTGGTCAAACGCCCCAGCAGTTTCGTTTCCGGACGCCACAAGAGATTGTCCATTGGCTGCATTGACCTTTATCCGGAAAGCAGCCTTATCGGCGCCGCGTGGAAAAAACCAGCTATTCGGCGTCGGGTACCAAAATGAGAGTGGTAAAAACTGCGATGCAGTCGGCGAAACGGCGCTCAAAGCCGAGTTGTCTTTTAAATTTATCTTATATTCGACGGTCGCCGTCACCAGTGCATCAGGCGAAACCAACGCAAAACGAATAGCAACGCGCTGCAAATTTGTCGAGGGGTTTATTTTCTCTTCACTCTTTGAAAAGAGTCCACTGATTTCGTTTATTTTTACCGTCGCGACGTCAGCGGAAGGTGTGATTCTCAGCGTAAGGGTTGAAGCGGGATTTCCAGAGACGTTCTTTAGGGTCAAGATGGCCTTGACTGCGACACTTCTCCCATTGTCCGGCAGAGTAGTGACATCCAGATCATATTTCTGAACCTGCCATGTAGCTGCCGCCGGTGCGGTCTGAGCGTAGGCCGGAAACTGACAAATGAGCAGGAAAAGGACGATGCCTGCGAGTCCAAATATCTTCATTCTCTCATGTCTCCGCGACTCTGGGGTAAATCTTCTTGAACAAGTTCGTGGATTTGTTTCAGTTTAACAAGCAATTTCTCGAGCCTCGAAAGCGGCAACTGGTTCGGCCCGTCGCTCGGAGCCTTGGCCGGATTATCGTGAACCTCCATAAAAACGGCATCCACGCCACAGGCCACACCAGCACGAGCAAAGTTTTCGATGTATTCAGACTGCCCACCAGTTGCCTTCCCAAGCCCGCCCGGCAATTGCAGCGAATGCGTAACATCAAAAACAACCGGCACACCAAACGAACGCATTATCGGAAATGATCGAAGATCGACGACAAGATTATTGTATCCAAAACTCGCCCCGCGCTCGGTCAGCAGTATCTTTTCACATCCGGCACCTGTAAGTTTTTCCACAATATTCTTGGCATCCCACGGTGCGAGAAACTGTCCCTTTTTTACATTTACTGCCTTTCCAGATTGAGCAGCCCCAACCAAAAGATCGGTCTGACGGCAAAGAAAAGCAGGAATCTGCAAAATATCCGCCACCTCGGCCGTCCTCTCAATCTGCCAAGGTTCATGAACATCTGTAATTACGGGAACTCCAATTTCAGCTTTGACCTGAGTTAAAACTTCCAGCCCAAATTCCATCCCTTCCCCGCGAAAACTCTCGATCGAGCTGCGATTGGCCTTGTCGAAGGAAGACTTGTAGACAAAATCAACGCCGACATGCTTACAAATGCCACTAATTTCCTGCGCCATAAAAAGCGCATGTTGAGCGGACTCAACAACGCATGGGCCAAGAATGAAAGCTAACCGGCCATCGCCAAAGATAGTTGTGCCTACCTGAAAAGACTGCATAACATTCTACAAAGGACGACGATTCGAAATAGCTGATAACTGATAGCTGATAATACCAACTATTCCGTAAAGAAGTCTCATTCAATGCTCGAAATTTCAGCCCGCTCCGGCATCTCGACCTGTATGTCGCTGGTCACGTCGTGTTCGAGATTTTCGCTTCTCAAACGATTTGTCCACGCGGCTTCGACGAACGAGACAAACAGCGGATGAGCAGCAAGCGGTTTGGATTTATATTCAGGGTGAAACTGGCAGGCCACAAAGAATGGATGCCTTTCACGAGGCAGCTCGATCATCTCGACAAATTTGCCGTCGGGCGAAACGCCGCTGAAAACCATGCCTTCGCGTTCCAGAACATCGCGAAATCCGGGGTTAAATTCATACCGGTGACGATGCCGCTCACCGATCTCATCGGCGTCGTGATAAACACGCCGAGCGAGAGAGCCTGCCTCCAAATGGCACTGCCAATTGCCTAGCCGCATCGTGCCGCCATATTTCTCGACATCGACCAGGTCGCGCAATTTGAAGATGATCGGGAATGGTGTTTCCTCGTTGAACTCAGTCGAATCAGCATCGCGCAGGCCGCAAACATTTCGGGCAAACTCTATACATGCCGTCTGCATACCCAGACAAATACCAAAGTACGGAGTCCCCGATTTGCGAGCGTATTTGATGGCCCGCAACATGCCGCCAATCCCTCGTTTACCAAATCCGCCGGGCACTAGCACGGCGTCAAAATCCAGAAGCTCGTTCTCGTAATCTTCCTTCATCAGCTTTTCCGACTCGATCCATTCGACATTGACCCGCAGATTGTTTGCGACACCCGCGTGAGTGAGCGCCTCGCGTAGCGATTTGTACGAATCTTCCAGCTCGACGTATTTGCCGACAATCGCGATCCTGACCGAGCCGCCCGTTGGATCTTTGATGGTCGAAACCAACTCTCTCCATCGTTTGAGGTCGGAGTTTGGAAACTCGTCTTTCAAATGAAGATTATTAACAATCAAATCATCCAAAGCCTGTTCATGAAAGGCGAGCGGTACTTCGTAGATCGATGGTACATCGAGGGCCGAAATCACGGCACCTTCCTGTACATTGCAAAATAACGCAATCTTCTTTCGCAGGTCCGCTGGCAGCGGCCGTTCCGAACGGCACAATAAAATATCTGGCGAAATACCGATCTCGCGCAATTCACGCACACTGTGCTGTGTCGGCTTTGTTTTTAGCTCTCCCGCCGCGGCGATGAATGGAACAAGCGTCACATGGATAAAAATGGCGTTATTGCGGCCTTCTTCATTGCCCATCTGTCTGATCGCTTCCATAAACGGCAGCGATTCAATATCGCCGACGGTGCCGCCGATCTCGACGATCAGAATATCCGGCTCGTGCATTTCGGCGACCTTTCGCACCGCCATTTTTATCTCATCGGTAATATGAGGGATCACCTGTATGGTCTTTCCAAGATAATCGCCACGCCGTTCCTTTTCGATGACGGACAGATAAATTCGCCCGCTCGTCCAATTATTAGCCTGCGACAACTTGGCGCTCGTAAACCGCTCATAATGCCCAAGATCGAGGTCCGTCTCGGCACCGTCGTCCGTTACAAACACTTCGCCGTGCTGAAACGGAGACATCGTACCCGGATCGACGTTGATATACGGGTCGAGTTTCATCATCTGCACGCTAACGCCACGCGTCTCGAGTAAACACCCAATAGAACTAGCCGCGAGGCCCTTGCCAAGACTCGAAACCACGCCGCCCGTAACAAAAATATATTTAGTCATGATTTTTCTCGCGACTCTCGCGCGTCCTGATGCCAATGTTCAACCACCCGCTACCGCAGGTGGTTCTGACTCGTCTGCGTTTCCACCCGCCTTACCCTCTCGCTTTTTCTTCTGGTACCGGCCCTCTTTCATTTGCGTTATCACTTCTTTCGACTTTGCTGCCTCTGGGTTCATCAATTCCTGTAGCGCGTTCATGCTAGCGCCCATTGCCGTAGTCCCCTCGGCTGCACTTCGCTCGAATTCCTCGGACGTACGCGTTTGCGGTTTGCTCAAAAACTTCAAACCGACGAGTACCCCGACCATCAGCAGAACAAAGAATCCAAGTCCGATCCAATCACTCATAAGCTCTTAGATTTTCCCACCGTAAATCACCGATCGCCAGGACGTGCCTTTCGAAATTTGACACCGACTTCGATCATATCCTTTACCCGGCGAAAATCCTCGGCAGTGTCAACGCCGATCGACCGTCCGGCTGACTCGACGACGCGTATCATGGCGCCGTCTTCGAGCGCGCGAATTTGTTCAAGCGATTCGATCTGCTCCAGCCTCGTCTGAGGCAATTTTGTGAATCGAAGCAGATATTCCCGACGATAGGCATAAAGACCCGTGTGTTTGCGAAAGATCGACAGCAATTCCGGCTCGGCCTCAAGCGCACGGCCCGGATCGCCCCCATATCTCAAGGACGCATCCCGCGGAAATGGCATAGGCGAGCGTGAAAAATGCCGCGCATAACCGTTGTCGTCGATCAGAACCTTCACAACATTGCCATTCAGCAGTTCCCTATGGATGCTTGTGATCGGCTCGCACGTAGTTGACATATCGGCCCGCTCGTCCTCAATCAACGCCTCCACCGCCCGGTCGATGGTGTCGGGCGAGATCATCGGTTCGTCGCCCTGGACATTGACGATAATCGAGCCTTCGGCGAGGTCTGCGGCGACCTCGGCGATGCGGTCGCTGCCTGACACATGGTCCGACCGTGTAATTACCGCTTCGCCTTCCGCTTCAATAACCGCGTCATAAATCCGGTCGTCATCAGTTGCCACAATTACGCGATTGATCAAGTCGGCTTTCGCGGCCTGGCTTAAAGTGTGCACAATCAAGGGTTTACCGGCAATCTCAAGCAGCAACTTCCCCGGCAAACGCGTCGACGCGTAGCGGGCCGGGATGATTGCGATAACATTTTGTTTAGGGTTTTCGCCGTGTTGCTCCACGGGACTTTAGGTTAGAGCGTTAGCGGCGAAAAAGCAAGATACGAAAAGACGAACTTGGAACTAACGCGCCGTTTGGCTAAACTCTTCTGCGTGCAGGAAACAAATCAGAACGAATTATACTCGCAAATGCCATACCCGGCTGAGCCAACCTTCCCGGCAATTGCTCTCGGCCCGAACAATCCGCCGTGGACCAGTCTGACAGCGGTCGGAGTTTGGGTAGCGAGTGTGGCCTTTATTCTGATTATCCCGAGCCTCTTCCTACTTCCCTATCTGATGTCCCTCACGCCGCCGATTACTCAGGCGGATCAGATAGTCGAATTCGCAAAATCCGATCCGACCTCGATCTTTTTACAGATTGCAGCCATCATTCCTGCCCATATTTTGACGTTGCTGCTAGCGTGGATGGTCGCAACTCGTGTGCGGAAGTATCCGCTTCGTAAGACTTTAGGCTTCGAGAAGGGTGGTTTTGCGTGGTGGCATTACTGCATCATCCTCGGAGGGTTTTTCGCGGTTGCGGCCGTCGTAGGGATGTATTTTCCTGAACAGGAAAACGACTTGATCCGCATTCTACGGAGCTCGCGGGCGGCTGTTTTCATCGTGGCGTTCGTCGCGACGTTCACCGCGCCGATTGCCGAAGAGATAGTGTATCGCGGAATTCTCTATTCCGCGTTCCAACGTACGTTTGGGGTTACCGCAGCTTTTCTGCTCGTCACTTTTCTATTCGCCTTGGTTCACGTGCCGCAATACTACCCCAGCTATTCGACAATTTTTCTTCTCACCTTATTGAGCGTGATACTTACTTTGATCCGTGTAAAATCCGGCAACCTTCTTCCGTGTATCATCCTTCACACAATCTTCAATGGCTTTCAATCGGCGCTTCTAATCCTGGAACCGTACTTGCAGACTCCCGAAGTTCAGCAACAGGCGGCTTCAATCAATCGATTTGGGCTTTTCTAATCTTTATCGTGGCGAGGCACCAGGACGCGGGCGATCCGGTCGATAAATCCTAAAGGCCGTCTGAAAATCATTTTCAGACAGCCCGGAGAACGGAACCCGCTCAAACAACCGTTAATTATCGGGCTTGGTCCTTGTTTTAACGATCGGTGCCGGTTCAGGATTGTAAACCGGCGGCTGCCGATAAGGCTCCGACGATTTTATAGGATTGTAGCCGTCAGGAAAATCGCTGTTGCGTATCGACCGGATCGGCTCGCGGGATTTCTCGATTGTCAGGTATGGAGGCGGGTCATAATTGCGGACGCCGCCGCGTCCAGTTTTTGTTTCGCCAGACACAATTGGCGGAAGACGCACCGGCGAGTTGACTACCTGCGGCAAGTTGTACCAATAGATGCCATTGTTAAACCCGTAACCGTATGGCGAATACCAACCGTATCCAAAAGGCAGGAAGCAATAGTTGCGACTAAACGGATCGAGAACCCAGAGTCCGAACGAATCACGAAAACTCCAGCGCCGCCCTAAAAATGAGGTTGCAAGGGAACTGCGGACTTCGCGATTCTTTAGCGAATCGGTCAGCTTCGCCAGCCCTTTAGCCCGTGTCTTGCTCCATTCAGCCAGATCGTCGCGCTTGCCGCGGTCAAATTTGGCAACCATGACCGCTCCTGTGCCAATGGTTCCTGTACGTCCTTTTTTTACAACGGTACCCGCGGGGCCAACAAGTGCTTTACCTTCGGTGACCGCGATGATCGCATTTCCATCGCCTGAAACATCGACGCGGTAAACACCCGCTTCGACCAAAACGACCTTTCCTTTTGGTGTAAAAACCGAGACCGTGAATTCGTCAGCCGCAAAAACCTCAAACATTGCGCTTCCGCTGTCGAGTTTTAGTTGTAGATCATCAAGCGAGGTCGTCTTAAACTCAAACGCCGAATTTGATCCGAGGCGTAAATATGATCCAGGATTTAGGAGCAATTCCACGCGCGAGCTTGAATCGGTTACAACACGGTCGCCGATGTCCAGTTGATCGCCCCGTAGCACGAGGCCGCTCTTGCCATCCGCTCGTGTGACGCCAACCGCACCGTCCACGTAATTAACCCCGCCGGCCCGAGCCGAAACGAGATATTTATCGGACGTGAACGAGTTTGCGGAACGCTGTTGGCTAAACACGCAAATCCAACTAACCCCTACAATCGCCAAAACTAGAAATGGCTGGATTTTTGATCTGATCATCACTTCCTCCGTGAAAAAAACTTATACGTGCATAATATTCCCCTTTTAAACAAAATACAAATATTTTAGGCGGTGGTTCAATCTGATCTCTTTTCCTTTGTGACCTCTGTGTCTTCCCTCAGTACCCTTTGTGACAATCTTTTTTTTCCAAGGAACATAAAATGAAGACACGCGTCACGAAGGGGGCCGCTTATTTCCCGCACCCTAAATCGTGAACAACCTTTAGCGCTATTTCGTTATCTAACTGATTGTTCGTCCGCAACCGACGGGGGCGATCAAGATTTATGGCGACATTTAAGGATCCAAGTCAGTGTTTTGCACCGCTCGAAGTCATTGAGCGTTTGTTGCAGATTCGCGCCGAGCTTGGATTTTCAGAGGTTGTTTATCTTGACAGGTCGCAGGAGTTGACGGATTTTCTCGACGCCTACGGGTTCGACATTTACGCTTTTTCAACCGATAACGACAAGATCAATTACGACGATTCTTCGACACCCGTCGTTCCCGGCGGCGACAACCTGCACTGCTCATTCACCGTGCACTAATTTTTACAATTCCCTGACAACTGAAGTAACGCTCGAAGAAGGCAAAGGTAACGACTTACCTTTGCCTTTTTACTTTTAACCTTTTACTTCAATCTTATTGGGATTTAACGATGAACAAAGTTCCGTCGTCATCCAGAAATTTACGTTCCGTAAAATCGGCGACGCCTTTGCGCACGTGGTCTATCAGACGCTTTGCCGGAAGATTGATCCCGTCGAGGACGCGTTTTGCGAGGCGGGTTTCGCCGTATTCCTCGCCTGCGGGGTTGGCGGCTTCTGTTATTCCGTCCGTGTAGATAACCATTATTTGACCCGGCTCAAATCTGATGAAATGCTGGTGATAATGCGAATCGTCAAACATTCCGAGCGGGACGTCGCCGTATTCGACATAACGGTATTCGCCGTCGGGCTTTATCATTAGTGGAGGATTATGGCCTGCATTCGAAAAGACAAATGTCTTGTTTGTCGAATCCAAAATTCCGTAAATAGCGGTAATAAATTTATTGTCCTCGATCGAATCTCGCAGCAGCGTGTTCACCTTTGAGAATGCGACGTGCGGAGCATAACCGATCTGAAGGCTGGACCTGAGCGACGCACGCAGGAACGACATAAGCAGCGCCGCGGGAATGCCCTTCCCGACCGCATCGGCGACGATAATGCCTATCTGATCGTCAAAGATGCGCACCCAGTCGTAATAGTCACCCGAAACTTCCTCGGCCGGAAAGATATAGGCACTAACGTCAAAATTCTCTATTAACGGGTCGTTTGCGGGCAATAATTCAAGCTGAACCTGCCGGGCGATCTCAAGCTGGGCCTGTAGCCGATTTTTCTCGACGACCTGTTCATGCAGCCGTACTTTCTCGATGATTATCGCGACTTGGGATGTCAATAGCTGCAGCACCGAGAGATCGTCGTCGTCGTAGGCATTGACATGATCGCTCTCAAGGTCGAAAACGCCGATGACCTTGTCGTTCGAGATGATCGGGGCGACCATTTCGGACCTGGTCATCTCGCGGGCGGCGAAATAGCGGCTGTCTTTGCTGACATCGGGTGAAATGATCGCTTTACCCGTTTGCGCGACGGTTCCAAGAAATCCCTCACCCATCTTGAGCCGCGGCTCGATCAGCTCAAAACTTATCTGATAGCCGCGGATGACTCTCGATTTGAAAATATACGGACTATTGTCGTCCGGGCTGTAATCTATCAGATAGATACCCGCCGCGTCGTACGGCAGCAACGAACCGAGCGTATCCATCACCAGATTCAGCACCTCTTCAAGATCGAGCGAGCGGCTGATCTTCTTTGTGATGTCGAGCAGGAGTCGCAGTTTGTCGACGGTCGACAGCTTTACAGGCGGGAGTTTGTGATGATCGGATTGCTCCATGCGCGAAGAATTTGGTCCAAACTCGATTATACAACACACTGGGAGCGCGGGCATCCTGAGCGCCCGTGTTACGTCGATGTCGATGATTGTAGAGTTAAAAACGACTAACGCACGGGCGCGGGCCGCCGGTAGTCCAATTGCTCAGCCGCTAAGAATATTAGTTTTATACGCGTCCCAGAGCCTGGATATCTTGATGCGAAATTCTACGAGAGCCGGACTAACATTAAAGTGTCGTGCGATCTCGCGTACCGTTTTCCCTTCGTTGACCATCCGTCGCAGAGCGGTATATGGGACTAAAGAGGCCGCTCCAGTCGAATACGCCTCTTCCTCGATTGCGTGGTTGTAATCGCGGGCGATGATCTTGCCATCCTTGTCGCGGGTTTCGATCGCCAGGCGGCTCGGCTTGTGGCCGAGGAATACGTGACAAATCTCTTCCATCAGGGTCGCGTTCTGCCGATTCTTGCCGTGCGTCGGATTGAGGATGATAAGTTTTCGACCGTCCGGTAATGTATGCGACGCGGCGCCGCCCGACCATGCATTCTTTCCGTCGCCGATCAGGTGCGTTAGGGTTTCTTCGGTCAACAGCGGTTCGATCTGATCGAATGATGCGACGAAGAGGTTTGCGAATTGAGCGAGCTTAAACGGATCAAGCCGCTGAATGTCTCGCCGCAACCCGGCAAATTCCCGTAAGCCAAGCGCCCGGATTTCGTGATGTCTTCCTTTTTGGGTTGGAGGAATGTCAGGGTCGTTCACGCGAAATGTCCGTAAGGCTGCAAAAGTCTTGGTAGTAGCGAGAGTGTTCCCGCAAGGACAGTCGGGAAGGCGGGTTT
>JANPCJ010000254.1:0-2267 GCA_031430895.1 Chloracidobacterium sp.
GATAGTTGTCGCGTCAGCGACAATTGAATATTTGCCGGCCTTTTATTCAACCGTCGCTGACGCGACTCGGTTTCGGAATTTCGACGCCGTGGGTTGAAACCAACGGCTACATTCATTACATCGCTACGCGATGAATTTTGCCGGCCTGGGACTGGCGAAGACCGCCTCATGCCGCTCCAACCTCGGACGCCGGGCCTATGCGCATCGGCTGAAGCTTGCCGTATGTGAGCGTCCGCCAGAGCCACTCGGCGGGGCCGAAGCGGAAGCGGCGGAGCCACCATTGGCTGGCGATGATCTGGAGTCCAAATAGCGCTGTTGCTAGAATAAGTCCGTAGAATGCTCCGGTTTGGCCGTACCAGCCAAGGCCATAACTGAAGTACAGCAGCACGAAGACGACGGACTGCATGAGGTAATTCGTCAGAGCCATGCGGCCGACCGCTCCAACAGGGCCGAGGCGGCTTTTCCATCGCCCGCGTTGAAGCAGCAGAGTCAGGGCGGCTATATACGCCAGCCCCAGTGCCGGCGAGCCGAGCGTGTTGCCGAGGCCGGTCAGCACGCGCGTCATGTTAGAGATAGGTTCGCCGCGGAACGCGGCACCGGGAGTGGAGTCGCGCATAATGACAGCGAATGCAGCACTTGCCAAACCAAACGCGAGACCCCACCACATCACTTTCCGAATGAACGGCAGATGGTCGGCAATCTCGTGGAAGATTCGCCTGCGACCGGCGTATAGTCCCAACAGAAATATCGCGAAATCGGGCCTTAGCCAACTCGCGTAGTTTGTGGTGTACGACGAAATGTTTTCCCAAAATAACCGGACGCGAAAACTGACGATTTCTACAAAACTGCCCGTTGCATAGGTGTGATACTCCGGATCGCGACTTGCGACCCGTCGTCGGGCCGCATCGTCAATCGTCTGAGCGCCCCGCTGGACGATCCGCCCGGACAAAGCCTGTCGGCCCCTATGCCAGACGATCCCGGTTACTGTTCCCGTCGAATCCTTGACAAACGACATCTTTGCGGCTTCCACCGACCGCGAAAAGAATTCCGTCTCGGACTCCGCGAACAGCCGGACTGGAACGTCGTCAAAACCAGCGACGCCGGGACTCTGTCCCAAAAGCTCGTTTCCCTTGCGAGTTACAAAGATCGCGTATGGCCGCGACTCGAACTCGTACTCGCCGACATACGTATCGAGCACGGCGGGGTCAAGGGTGATCACGGTGCGGGCGTTGTTTACATTCGTCAATTGGGCTATGTACTCGGGATAGTTTCGATTGTTTATTGTGTTCAACGTGAACGGAACGAGAAGCCAAAGAAGCGCCAAAACAAGCAGCAGCTTAGGGTTAAGCTTCCGCAGAGGCAGCAGGAGAAAGCCAAAGATGGCATATGCCCACAGGATGTCGCGCTCCGTCAGGATGTCGTGGGCGGCCCCGATCACAAAAAGGACAGCCAGACGACGGGCGTAGGTGGCCACAAAGGGAACACCGCGATCTTCGGCCCGCATCATTTGAATAGCAAACCCAAGCCCGAACATAAAAGTGAACATCGGCCGTGCTTTTTCATCCAGAAAAATGTGAATCGTCCACCAGGCGATCTGATCCGCCGCTCCGCTAAAGCCTTCCCAGGCATCGTTGTCCCAGTCTGGGTTCACCGTCCAGTTGACGACGAGAATGGCCAAAAGAGCGACCCCGCGCAGGATGTCCAGCGTCTCGATGCGCTCCAGCGGGGCGACAGGACCGAAACCCGGTAATGCGGCCGTGACCGCCATAGGTTCAATATCTTTTTCAGACATACATTCTCCTTTTTGTCGGGTCAGAACCGGGAGCGCCTACGTACTGGGTTCTTTTAATCGGCGACGCGGAACCCGGTCGCTAGTGCTCGCGGTTCTGACATTTTATGCTTTGACTTGCCACTAGCCTGTGTTTTGCATTTGCGCAAAAACAGTCGGTGCTTGCGAGTTTCATGCAGGAAATATCCCTCAGCGCCGGTCAAAATCGACTCCGGGCTTTTCCGTGGTCTCAGTGCAATTGGGATTTCTGTTTGATTTGCAGTTGTTGAACTCGCTCGCGATCCAGGTTCGGAGCAGAAATGCGGTTTGAAAAGCCGCATAGCCCAACAAGAAACACAGGAAAAGAGCGACGACGGAAAGGACGATATTCTTCTTCATTATCTTTGACGTCTCCTTTAATCGAAAACCAATATTTATTATCTGTAAGACGTGTTCCCCCCATTCGTCATACTGCACTGATTCCTAAGATTGATTTTCG
>JANPCJ010000255.1:0-14068 GCA_031430895.1 Chloracidobacterium sp.
TTACAAACTAGTAAATCGATAAGAAGACAAAACTATGGCAACCGCAACTCAGACAAAGACCAATACCGACATTGACCAGCTTTGTATCAATACCATCCGCACGCTTTCGATTGACGGCGTTCAAAAGGCGGAGTCCGGGCATCCGGGTTTGCCGCTTGGCATGGCACCCTCGGCATATGTTCTGTGGACAAAGTTTCTGCAGCATAATCCAAAAAATCCAAAATGGTTTGGCCGCGACCGGTTTATTCTTTCGGCTGGACACGGGTCAATGCTGATCTACTCGCTGCTTCACCTCACTGGGTATGATCTGGCGCTTGATGAGCTAAAACGGTTTCGCCAGCTTCATTCGAAAACCCCGGGGCACCCCGAGAATTTTATGACGCCGGGCGTTGAGGTGACGACCGGGCCGTTGGGCCAGGGTTTTGCGAATGGCGTCGGTATGGGCATCGCACAGGCACATATCGCGGCGAGATTTAACCGAAAAGGCTTTCCGGTCGCCGACAATTATATTTACGCGATCTGCTCTGACGGCGACCTGATGGAAGGCGTCAGCTACGAAGCGGCCTCGATCGCCGGCCATCTAAAACTCGGAAACCTGATCTATCTTTATGACGACAACCAGATAACCATCGACGGCTCGACCGACCTTGCGTTTACTGAGGATAGAACAAAACGATTTGAGGCAATCGGCTGGCATGTTCAGGACGTCGCGGACGGCAACGATCTGAAAGCCATCGAAAAAGCGATAATCGCCGCGCAAAAGGTCAAGGACAAGCCGTCGATCATCCGTGTCCACACCATCATCGGCTTCGGGATGCCCGCGCAGGGCACACACAAGGCCCACTCCGACGCACCTGGTGCAGAGGCTGTCGCAGCGACCAAACGCAATCTCGGCTGGCCTGAGGACAAGTTCTTTTACATACCGAAGGAGGCCCTCGCGGAGTTTCGCAAGGCTGTAAAAAATGGTGCGGCCCAGGAAAAAGAATGGGATGCGATGGTCAGGAAATACGAAAAGGCCGAACCGGAAGCCGGAGCGGTATTTAAATTGGTCAGAACGGCTTCCATGCCCGACGGTTGGGAAAAATCGCTGCCCAAATTCGATGGAGTTGCTGCCGGTGCCACGCGGGCATATAGCGGCGACGTGATAAATGCCGTTGCGGCCGCCGTACCGCAGCTTCTGGGCGGATCGGCCGACCTCAAGCCGTCGAATAATACATATATCAATTCGTCCGGCGGCATGCAGTATAAACAATACGAAAACCGCAACATCCATTACGGCATACGCGAGCACGCAATGGCCTCGGCGATGAACGGTATTGCGTTTTATGGCGGGCTGATACCATTCGGCGGGACGTTTATGACGTTCTCAGATTACAACCGCCCGGCGGTCCGTCTTGCGGCACTGTCAAAACTTCAGGTTATCTTTGTGTTTACGCACGATTCTATCGGCCTCGGCGAGGATGGCCCGACGCACCAGCCGGTCGAGCATCTGGCGGCAATGCGCGCGATCCCCGATCTCGCAGTCATTCGCCCATGCGACGCCCACGAAACCCGCGAGGCCTGGCGCAGCGCGCTGAATAGCTCGAACGCGCCGACTTTCCTCGCTCTTTCGCGGCAAAAGGTCGCCCTCATCGACCGCAAAAAATACGCCGATGCTAAAGGCCTGCACAAAGGCGCATATATTTTGGCCGATGGCGAAACCAAAAACGGCAAACCGGCCGCCCCAAAACTAATAATAATTTCATCAGGCACGGAAGTAGGTTTAGCGATGCAGGCCCGTGAACAGCTAAACGCCGAAGGCACCCCGACCCGCGTTGTCTCAATGCCGTGCTGGGAATTTTTTGAAAACCAGTCTGTGAAATACAAAGAAGAGGTATTTCCGGCCAAAGTCACCGCCCGCCTCGCCATCGAGGCCGGCATCTCACAGGGCTGGCATAAATACGTCGGCTCCGACGGTGACACCCTCTGCGTCGACCGCTTTGGCGCGTCAGGCAAGGGCGAGGATGTCCTCAAAGATTATGGGTTTACGGTTGAGAACGCCGTGAAAAAGGCGAATAAGCTCTTGTAAACCTGTGCTAGAATTTCATGAGGAGATATATGCAGACAAATGTTGCCGATGCCATTTTCAAGAAAGTTCGATCCTTACCTTTTGAGAAACAAGCAGAAGTTCTCGCGTTTGTAGATCGCCTGGCCGCAAAAAAGAAAAATATCTGGGATCAGCTCGAAGAGTTGATGGCGGAGGTTCCGCAGGAAGAAATGGACGAGCTGCCTGTCGATGCCTCAGCTAATATTGATCATTATCTTTACGGCTCACCGAAGAAGTGAGAAAGGTCTTTGTCGATACACATTATTTTGTTGCTTTGATCAACACACGTGATCAATGGCACCAAAGCGCAACAGCCGCAAGAAAGCAAACCGCAGACGCCGAGTTTATCACTACAGAAAATATTTTGATAGAGGTGCTGAATTTCTTATGCGAATACGGCCCATCCCTCCGTGCAAAGGTTGCACTATTTGTCAGGAAAGTACTTATTGATCCTGACTTCGAAGTGGTTTCTCATAAAGAAATAACGTTGCTTGAGGGGCTGGAACTCTACGAATCCCGCCTCGACAAAGGCTACAGCCTGACCGATTGCATCTCGATGAACGTCTGCCGCGAACTTGGCATCGACGAAATTCTCACAAGCGATAAACATTTCACTCAGGAAGGATTCACAATTCTCTTGTAAGCGCCGTAGTGCATCCAGATGAGGACATGTTTCGCGATTATGGGTTTACGGTTGAGAATGTGTTAAAAAAAGGCCAAAAACGTGGTTTAATTGTGTGTTAGAATCGCCTTGGGGTGTAGTTTATGCAAACCGATATTGCCGACACAATTTATCAGCGGGTGAAAATTCTCCCCGTAGAGAAACAGCGCGATATTCTGCGGCATGTTGAAGAATTGAATGGTGATTCGAAGCAGACAATTTGGCAGAAAATACGCGAGCGCTCAGCCAGAATTCCCGCCGAGGCTTGGCAAGAAATGCCAACTGACGGTTCCGAGCAACACGATCATTATCTCAACGGAACGGCTAAGAAATGACGGTTGCCTTCGTTGATACTCAGTATTTTGTCGCCATATTTCAGGCGAACGATCAGTGGCACCAAAATGCCGCGGCTCTTGAATTAAGAATCGACGATTACAATTTTGTAACTACGGATACGGTACTCGTCGAAGTCTTAACTATTTTTGCGCCTTTAGACCGGACGTCCGAAGGGAAGCATCGGCACTTGTTGCGGATGTCTTGTCCGACCCGAGTTTTGAGGTAATTGAGCAAACTCGAGCGGAATTTCTACGAGGCGTGGAACTTTACGAGGCTCGTCTCGACAAAGGCTACAGCCTGACCGATTGCATATCGATGAACGTCTGCCGCGAGCTTGGCATCGACGAAATTCTCACGAGCGATAAGCATTTCGCTCAGGAAGGATTTACGATTCTATTGTAAAAAGCTACTGCGTGTGCTTCCGGTCAATTTGGCAATCCGCATGCGGTCAGTTCCGGTTGGGCTGGAGCACTTTTGGATCGAACATCCAGCCGCCTTTGAAGACGCGCCAGATCTTTTGTGTGTTCTTGATGTCTTCTAACGGGTTCGCATCGAGCAGGATCAGGTCGGCCAGCTTGCCGTCCTCGAGCGTGCCGAGATGATCCTGAGCACCCACCGCTTTAGCGGCTTCTTTCGTCGCAAAGCGCAGTATGTCGATCGGCGGAATTCCGGCCTCGTCGTAGAACTCCAATTCTAGTTGCAGGGCAAGCCCCTGTGGGCCGCGATCCGTTCCAGGCAAGAAGATGATGCCTCGTCGATATGCCGCCCGCATGGTGCGCAAGCGTTCTGCCCACATGCCATTCAGCGTCTCGTCCGGGAGAGTCGAGATGCCGACTCCGGTACGACGGAACCGCGCAGGGTCATTGCGAAACGATATTTCATCCCCTCCGGCAACGGCAAGGCCCAGGGTTGGTTCCCACGTATTGCCCGCCGCCGCGAACATTTGCAATGCGTCGGCATAAAAAAGACTCGAACTGGACCACCAGTGCGGCCAGCCCGACCCCCAGTGTGTGAATCCGGCGAAGCCAAGCGTCACTCCTTTTACGACCTCCTCGTGCGTGATGCCGTGAGCGACCACTGGAAGTCCCAAGGCCCGCGCCTCATCGGCTGCCGCTTGCTGTAGCGGCCATGGTAAACGGCTGTAGAGCTTGATGAAACGAGCTCCCTGCGCCTTCGCATGGCGAACAAACATTCGCGACTCCTCTTCGTTAGTAGGGTGCAACTTGCCCCAGTCCTCATTGCGACCCTGGGCTCCTTCCAAAATCCTCCCCGCGTAGAAGCATCGCGGAATCGCATCGCCAGTCAATTCGTCTCGATCCGCATAGGCGTTTTGTTGATCGAGCCGGCCGCCCATGTTACGAACTGAGGTCACGCCGTAAGAAACATTCGCTGCTCCGCCACACCCGCCCCCGTGTCCGTGCATGTCGAAAAGGCCGGGGATGGCGAACCTGCCGCCTGCATCTACCGTTACAGTACCGACAGGAAGCAGACGATCCTTTGTCGATCCGATCCACCGGATTCGGCCGTTTTCAAGCAGGAGATCTGTTTCGGCACCGAACCCGCCCGTGGCAAAATCGAGTACACGAACTCGCTCGAGCAGCATTGGTAGCGGTGTCGGTACACGCTGCTCAAGCCTTATAGGAATCTCCCTCGGTGCGCCGTTTTTGAGTGGATGACGCCAAAGTTTGTTGCCGGCCACATAAAGCAACGCTGTACCGTCCGGCGTAAAGCTGAACTCATAGCCGTCGGCCTCGGAAAACGTTCGCGATTTCGACGGCCCTCCATTCCCTCCATCGAAGGTCGACAAATGGATGCCGCCATTTTGTACCGGGCGCGCAATCCACTGGCCATGCATTTTCATGTTCAGCCCGTCCCGGATCGCGGGCATCAGCGACTCGGGTTTCGCCCCCGATTCCATCCGCAGCCGGTAGAACGAAGGATCGCTTTCCCCGTACTTGGCTTGGAAGTAAAGCGTCTTGCCATCAGCCGAGAGTTGGGCGTAAGGAGTCCAATCGTTAGATTTGGCGAGTACGCGTTGGGTGAGTTTAACGGGATCAATCGCGACGATGTCGTATACGCCACAGTCGGTTGAACTGATCAGCTCGCCATTGGGACTCCACGTGAGATCCTCCCATCCACATTCATTCATCGGAGCTACTGTGCGTATTTTCCCCGATTGGAATTCCAGGACCTGAATTTCCTGCCCCTTGCGCGGCGCCCGGCGAATGAACGCGAGCTCACGTCCGTCAGACGAGAACACGGCATCAGATTCGGTGCCCTCACCCTCTACCAGCCGCCGGGCCTGTCCACCGTTGAACGGCTGTTCCCAAAGGTCGCCGAGCGCCTGGAACACGACACGCGAACCGTCCGGCGAAAGCACAGGCTGTGCAAACGTTCTCAGCGATGAGGTCGTGCCGGGAGCGGCCGGCGACCATTTTGGAGGTGCTGTTGACTGCCGAATCTCCAATGTCACCTTGGCGCGGAAGGGAACCGCTTCGCGCTGGCCTCCGGGAAGCGCGACCTTCCATAGATGGCCGAGGTTGCCCAGATACATTTTTGCGTTATCAGCGGACACCGCGAAACCCGCGTGTTCGCCTGAAACGGGGAAGATGCGTCTCCCGACATCCTCGGAGATCGGAGAAAACATTACGTCATGTCTTGCGTCAGCATCCGATCTGACATAAAACCCATCGGCTTTAGGACCTGGGACAACCGGATCCACCATGCCCTTAAGGGTATGAATCGTCGAGACGCCGCCATTGCGGTCCTGGACTTCGATCCGCGTTGTAACGCGGCGCGAGGGCACGAATGGTGCCGACGCACTATCCAGGAGTGGCGCCTCGCTTTCCGAACTTGGTTCACGCACCAAGAGACTCCAGCCCAATCGCCCATCCGGCAGATAAAAGGCCGACCAGGCATCGCCTTGCGTGCGGAGGGTTGCGGGCTCACCGCCTGCAAGTCTGACTTGCCGCACCTCCGCCGGTGGCCGTGGCATCAAACGATAGGGTTTCCATAACTCCCGCTGAAGCCGCAGATACACCAACGATTGGCCGTCCGGCGCCCAATTTGGCCGGTCCGCCCAGACCTCGCGCGTCAGTTGTCGAATCTCCTTGGTCGCCAGGGTGAGTACGAAGATATTTCCGGCGGTGCCGTCGCGGTCGGACTGGAACGCGACGAGCTTGCCGTCGGGCGAGATCGCCGGGTCGTTGTCGTAGTACGGCCCGAACGTGAGCTGCTCCGCTTCGCCGCCCTTGACGGAGAGGCGGAACAGCTTGCCGAGCATCGTAAAGATAAGCCATTCGCCATCCGGCGTAACCGCAACATCCGGCGCCGTAACCTGCGTGGTCTCAAACTCAATAGTCCGCCAGCCATCGGCTTGGTCAGTTATAATCGTCTTTGCGTATGAAGGCTCAACCTTAGCCGATTGCTTCCCTTGCCCGAAAACTGCCGGAGCGATGAAAGACACAATTGCAACGACAGTCACGATAAACATACAAGCCGTGGTCAGAAGTTTTTTCATAATTGTTACCTCAATCCTCATGCGAAAATAATCCTGGGTGAACATACGCGACTCTGTGTCGCTCATATAAGATTCCTGGCCGTTGAATGATTATTAACTTTAAGTGCCGTTGATAATATGCCAGCTTCTGCGAAAAATCAACATTTTCTCGTTGCCGCTATTTGCGATACGATAGGGATGTTGCTTCATTCTTCGCATAGGCCGAAAATGAGCCAAAGCAACATTATGAACACAAGAGAAATACTGTTCGAACAATTCACCGCCTGCTGCGACAAACACACATGGTTCGTCGCTCTCAAGAATGCACTCATTGGTGTACAACCGAACAGGCCGCGTTGAGGCCATAAGGTCCGATAACTCGATCAGGGAGATCGTAAACCATCGAAATTTTTTTACAGCTATGCGTGTTAGTTATCGATTGTAAACCTTTCCTCGATGTCCGATCTTTACTACGGTTACCACCAAGCGGTCATCTTCGATCGAGTAAATGATCCTATAAACGCCTTGACGAACACGATAGCGCTCCTCACCCGAAAGTTTTTCACATCCCGCGGGGCGCGGTTCGTTTGCTAATGAACGTATTCGAGTAAGAATGCGTCTTACGTCCGTGTCAGGAATCGGCCGCAAGTCCTTGTACACCGAACGTTTGAATACGACCTCATATTTTGCCATCGGCTTTTAGTTTTGCCAGAAGGGTTTCATACGAAATGACGGGTTCCGATGCCCGTTTTTCAAAAGCATCGAGGTCTTCCTGATCCTCTCTCAAAGCGGCCCGGAGCGATTCGTTAACGATGTCGGAAATCGTCCGGTTTGTGTGAGCTGATTTTAAGCGTACGGCTCGATGCAGTTCGGGTTCAAAATAGATTGTTGCGCGTTTTAATTCGACAGCCATAAGGTTAGACTAGCCGTAAAACGTCTAAACGTCAAGACGCTTTAATGTCTTATGAAAAAATTGGCTTGAAATGCTATTCTGTATCGATGAAACAGATGTTGGTCAAACAATTCACGGCTTGTTACGACCAAAATACATGGTTCGTCGCGCTCAAAAATACGCTTGATGGTGTTACGGCTGAGGACGCTGCTTGGAAACCGGAGGGTGTCGATAACTCGATCCGGGAGATCGTCAGTCATCTGAATTATTACAACTTCGCGTATGTAGAGCGGTTTAAGGGTGTGGATTATCAGTATCCGGCGGATGATAATGATGCGACGTTTGTGGCGGGAGACCGAACGGAAGCGGCGTGGAGAGCTGAGGTCGCGAAACTCGATTCGATAATGACGGAGTTTCGCGACCTTATTTCGGCGGCTGACGAGAGCAAATTTGACGAGCCGGTGTCAGCGACAAATCAGGCATCGTGGGCGACGCTGATCTCAAACATCAATGCCCACAACGCCCACCATGGTGGACAAATCGTCCTGCTCCGCAAGATGCAGGGAAGCTGGGACCGGGCAAAGGGCGTTTCGTAATCGTTTTGCGTACCTGCTTTAGCAGGCCATTTTCGTTAGAACAGAGGCCGCCTAAAGGCGGGACTCAAAACAATAAGCGGACGGCTCGTCGCAATTTTCCGACCATATCTTTTTCGGGTGGCGTTTTGTCGGGAAGGATCAAGGTTGTGTTGAAAACGATGATCGACGCCTCGCGTTTTGCCGGGTCGAAATCGATATAACTGAGAAATCCGTTCTGGTCGCCGCCATGGCCGAGATGCGTCGGCCCAAGCGTTTTATCGAGGAAAAAAATCAGGCCGATGTCGGTTGTAAAGCCTTTATTGCCGTTGGCGTCCGAGTCGGTCTTGATCTGCGGCTGCCACATTTCTTCGAGCGACGAGCGTTTCAATACTGTATCGTAAAGAATCCGTTCGCTATCGCTCCCGGTTCTGACTCCGACGAGAAAATTCAGATACTTAATCATGTCAGGCATCGGCGAGTTCAGGCCGCTGTTCGAGACTGTAATGCCGGTGTTGGCGTCGAAGCGGCCCTCGGTGCGTTTGCCGTTCTCGATGTAGTACGAGTGCGACCGGTATTTGAGCAAATGATACGGCGTCGCGTCAAAATAGCTGCGGTACATCTCGAGCGGTTTGAGGATGTTTTTGTCGATATAGACCTCGTAATCGTCTTTGGTCAGGGTCTCGATGATGCGCCCCAGGAATACGATACCGGGATTTGAGTAGCTGAATTTGCTGCCCGGCTTAAAACGGATCTCAGTAAACGGAAACATCGCGACGAGCTGTGAATATTCCTGCGGCTCAAACGGCTCCCAATCCTTTCCGCTACTCCACGGCCACGTCCCGCCACGAAATCCAGCAGAATGCGTCATCAGATGGCGGATCGTAATTTCATCCATCGAGCCAAATGAATTATGAACCGCGCGAAGCTCCGGCAGGTATTTTGTCACCGGATCGTCGAGCTTTAGCAGGCCACGGTCGCGTAACTGCATGATCGCGATACCGGTAAACGGTTTTGTGTTCGACGCCCAATGATAGATCGTGTCCGCATCGACGCTCTGATTTTTGCCGAGGTTTGCGGAGCCGTAGCGATAGTCGGCGACGATCTTGTTATCCCGCAAAAATACAAAACTGCTGCCGACTATACCGGCCGCTTTTAGCTCTTGTTCGTAGAGCGATTTGAAGTTTCTGAGGGCGTCACCCGTTTGTGCGCTCATTGTAATTACCGGCATCGTCAAAAATACAAAGAATACAAATACGTTGCGGCATATCATCCGGCCACCTCACTGCTTGATTTTCGTGATCTCCAAAATGATAATTACGCAACCGCGAATTTACAAGTCCCTGTCATAGTTTCACTCATCTTCGGCATATTGTTTTTATCGACTTTGTCACAACGGGTAAATGCATCTGATCGGCGGTATGTCAGTAGCCCGCACGTGAGTAAGGGCAACTTTGGACAAAATCCAATAGAAGGAACGTCGACTTCGTGGTTCGGTAGTTGGACGAAAAGCGCGTGGCCCTTACTTACGCGCGGGCTACTGACACTGCTATTATCTATACAATGAGTGTTTACGGAGAATTAAACGAAAGCCAGCAGTTCGCAGCTCGTGTGATCGCCGACCATGCGCGTTCGACGGCGTTTGCCATCGCCGACGGCATCTTGCCGGGTAACGAAGGCCGCAATTATGTCCTGCGCAAGATAATGCGCCGCGCCATCTATCACGGCCGCGAGCATTTAGGTCTCAACGATTTGTTCTTTCACAAAGTCTGCGATTTTGTCGTCGGCGAGATGAACGGCGCTTATCCTGAGCTTGAGGTGCAGCGTGATTTTATCGGGAAGATGGTTCGGCTTGAGGAAGAGCGGTTTGCGAATACGGTAACTGTCGGCCTCGCGCGACTAGGCGAACTCGGCCTCTCGCCATCAACGCCAAAGAACGACAACCTCTTTATCTCGATCGGCAAACTTTACGATACGTTTGGTACGCCGCGTGATTTGATTCGCGTTTATCTTGAAGAAAAAGGCCTCGAATTTGACGAAGACGAATTTAACGAACGCTTTGACACTTCTCTACAGGAGCTACAAAAACAGGGCGAAGTCGGACATACAGCACGCAAATCCCAGCCCTCACCCATCTATGCCGAGATGCTGGACAGGGTCGGGCCAAACCGGTTTCACGGCTACGACATGACTCAGATTGCTGACGCAAAGGTCGTCGCGATTCTGGAAGGTGAAACGCAGGTTGATGAACTGATTGAAGGCTCGCAGGGCAGCGTCGTACTCGACAATACGCCGTTTTATGCCGAAGCGGGCGGTCAGGTCGGCGATACGGGAAGGCTTGTCGGAACCGCCTACGGTAGTGCGCGGTTGAACCTTACAAACAATCGAGATGTGGTGATACGGAGCGAGTCTTCCGTCGGCGATCAACCACCCGCTACCGCAGGTGGTTCTGACTTTCGCGCGGTCGTTTCGGATACCTATTCGCCCGTGTCGGGGTTGATAGTTCATAAGGTCACCGTCGACAAAGGATTGGTAAAGGTCGGTGATACGGTGACAGCGACCGTCGATGTCGAAAAACGCGACGCGACAAGGCGGAATCATACGGCGACACATCTTGTTCATGCCGCGCTTCGTGACGTTTTGGGGACGCATGTGAAGCAGGGCGGGTCGGTGGTTGCGCCAAATTATTTGCGGTTCGATTTTACGCATTATCAACCGCTGACAAATGCGGAGATTCAGGAAGTCGAGGATCTCGTCAATCGTCACATTCTCGAAAACCATCCTGTAAACACCAACATTATGGCTATCGAGGAAGCGATGCACAGCGGGGCGATGGCTTTGTTTGGTGAGAAATATGGATCCGATGTTCGTGTTTTGAGCGTCGGCGACGGCGTGTTTTCGAAGGAGCTTTGCGGCGGTACGCATGTCCGGGCAACCGGTGACATCGGCAGTTTTAAGATCATTTCGGATGAAGCGATTGCGTCGGGTGTTCGGCGCATAAGGGCGGTAACTGGCTTTGACGCATTCGAGCGTTTTCGCGAGGATGAAAGACTAATTGACGCGTCGCTCGGAGCATTGAAAACACAGCGTGATAATCTGCCAAACGCCATCGAGCGTCTTCAGGAAGAACTAAAAAAGACGCGCAAGGAAATGGACGAGCTAAAGCTCAAGATCGCAACCGGCACGATTGGCGACGCTTCGTCAAACGGCGACGAAGTCCGCGACATTGCCGGTGTAAAGGTACTTAGCAAAATCGTTGACGGCCTCGACGGCAATGGTACGCGACAGCTTTCTGACACGTTACTCGCCCGTCTTAAATCCGGCGTCGTAATCCTTGGGCGCACTGATGAGGGCAAGGTCGGCATCATCGTTCGCGTTTCAAACGACCTGACGGGCAAGGTCAAGGCCGGTGACATCATCCGCGAGATTGCCCCGATAGTGGGCGGCCGCGGCGGCGGCAAAGCGGACATGGCCGAAGGCGGCGGCACCGAAGCCGGAAAACTTGCCGAGGCGATCGACGCGGCGTATGTCGTTATAGAAAGGATGCTTGGCTAAACAAGGAATTTGGAGAATCCGAAAATGGAACAGGTAAAATCCGAAGACAGAAATTTAATGACATTTTCTGAACTTGTATCATGGGCATGGAGAGAGACGCCTCCTGTGCATACGAATCGCGCTAATTTGATAATTCATATCTTCGCCGTGCCCCTCTTTGTGATTGGGCATTTTTTGCTGATCGTTGGCGCCTTTATCAATTTATGGATTCTTGTATTTGGGATGTTTAGCATTATAGTTTCGCTTTTGCTCCAGAATTTAGGTCACTCTCTAGAGCCCACCAAAGTGCATCCTTTCACAGGTTTGCGCGACGTTTTGAGACGTTTATACGCAGAGCAATTTTGTAACTTTTGGCGTTTTCTGTTTTCGGGACAGTGGTTTAGGAACTTTAAACCTAATGTATGAGTGCAGTGCTGCCGACGCAAAAAAATGAAATAGTCTCTTACAACCCCGCGACCGGGGCTGAAATTGGGCGTGTGTCACAGATCTCACCTGACGAAGTAGAAGCCGCTGTCGAATTCGCGAGAACGGCTTTTCAAAAGTGGAGACAAACCTCATATAAAAAACGTGCGGAATATATCATGATGGCCCGTGAAGTGATTTTGGCCGAGATGGACGAGATCGCCCGGCTTATCTCGGACGAATCAGGCAAGCCGGTCGCCGAGGCGTTTTCGATGGAGATCGCACCGGTCTTGGACCTGACGCAGTATTTTGCCCGAAACGCTGAGAAAATGCTGCGACCGCGAAAGATCGGCATCGGGTTGTATGGTTTGATGGGCCGTTCGTCCCGGATCGTTTATCACCCGCTCGGCGTGGTCGGAATTATCCCGGCTTGGAATTATCCGTTTTCGATACCATTGGGCGAGGCCGTGATGGCCCTTATGGCCGGAAACACGGTCGTTATCAAACCATCGGACCTGACGCCGATGGTTGGGCTAAAGATCGGTGAGATATTTGAAAAGGCGGGGCTGCCTGAGAATTGTGTGCAGATCGTCAGCGGCGGCGGGCCGACGGGAGCGGCTTTAGTTGAAGCGGCGCCGGACAAGATAATGTTCACGGGCTCGGTGGCTACCGGCAAAAAGATCGCGGCTGCCGCAGCCAAAAATCTGACATCTGTCGTCCTCGAACTTGGAGGCAAAGACCCGATGATCGTTTTCGCCGACGCCAATCTCGAGCTAGCCGCTGGAGCCGCCGTTTGGGGAGCTTTTTGTAATTCCGGACAGTCGTGCTCATCGGTCGAGCGGCTCTATGTGCAAGAAGGTGCGGCTGAAGAATTGACGCGCAAGATCGTCGAAAAAACCAAACAGATCAAGCAGGGAACAGGCGATCAAGAGGACGTATCAATTGGTGCAATGTCATCTGAGCGGCAAATAAAGATCGTCGAAGACCACGTCGAAGATTTTCGTGCCAGCGGTGCAAAGATCGAAACCGGCGGCAGGCGAAATCGTGATCTCGAAGGCCTTTTCTACGAGCCGACCGTCATTACAAACGCCAACAACGACATGCGTGCGATGCAGGAAGAAACTTTCGGCCCGACGCTTCCAATTGCGACGTTTGCTACGGAGGAAGACGCGATCCGCCTGGCCAACGACAGCGAATTTGGCCTGACCGCCAGCGTCTGGACCCGCGACCTTGCGAAAGGAAAACGCGTAGCCCAAAGGATCGAGGCCGGGTCGGTATGCGTAAACGAAGTCCTCTACACCCACGGCATCGGCCAAACGCCCTGGGGCGGCTTCAAAAACTCAGGCCGAGGCCGCACCCACGGCCGCGAAGGTCTGATGGAACTCGTCCAGCCTCAGCACATCCACACAAATCACCTCGCACTACTTCCCGACACGTGGTGGTTTCCATACACGCCAACTGCGGTTGCGACGTTTCGCAAACTCGCGCGCACATTCGCCAGCGGCTCGGTATTGAAAACCACACAGCTGTTGCCGCAATTGTTGAAAAGGATAAAGGAACTCTTAAGAAAATAACGCCCGAATTCAGCCGCCCGCCGACGAATTGAAGTACCTTTCGACGCACCATTCGAGGTTGATGAGAGGCAAGCTGAGGCGGAATGAGTTGTTAGCCGCCGCCCTTCGTTGAAACCACTCTTTCTTTCCCACGTTCATTGCCATTCAACATATGCTGAAACGCGTCTTACTTGATCCGCGTTTCTAAATTCCGGCGCGCATCGGCGAAGCGTCTTTGCAACTGCGCGACAGATGCGCCCGCGTAGCCCTCATTGAGTCGCTTCTCGGCGACATCCATCCAGCGCAGCAAATCCTGCGCGGCACGACGAGCCGCGTCTGCATCGGAACTACCGACGCGAGCAAACCAGATGGGCGCCGTGTGCGCGAACGGGTAACTATCCATTACGGGCCATTTCGTCGCGCCGCCATAGACGCGAGCAGCGATCCAACCGCCGCGCGGGGCGTCTATGCGTCCGGTGAAGGTCTTGTGACCGGCCGCCTCAAGCCCCTTG
>JANPCJ010000256.1:0-12731 GCA_031430895.1 Chloracidobacterium sp.
AACGGTGAAACAGGAAGAAGTTTATCTGAACGAATACCAGGACGTCTGGCAGGCCGAGGACCGGCTGCGAAAATACTTCGAGTTTTACAATCACCAGAGGCCGCATCAGTCGCTCGACTATAAAACTCCGGCCGAGGTCTATCGGTCAGGACAAAAGAATGCTGCGGCTCCCGAAAGCTATGGAAATGCCGCTCATGTTGAAAACTCAAAGCAGTTTTCAACAATCGCTTGGAAAAGCCCAAAGCCGCTTTTCCACATTCCCACAGCTCCGGCTACTGGTTAAGTTTTGAAAAAAAGAAAGGAAAAAGAGGAGGAAAAACACCGATTTTTTAGCAACCAATTTCCACCTTAAAAAAGTGCTTTTCCTGTCTAGACAATGGGGTTCACTTTAGTTTGCGATACGGATAAAACTACTTTTAAAGGAATGGAGCCAAAGGTTGTTTTTGCAAGGACACAAACCATAGGCGAAGGAGCCGACTATTGCAATTTTAGATACTTGAATGGGATGAAAGAAAAAAATGCAGTTCAAATAAGAACGATTAAGACATCGGGAGTTTTCAATTGAAGAAACCTATGAATGAAATTCAATACAAACAGACGCTCGATGCCGACGGGCTGCGGAAAATCAATGCCTACTGGCGGGCGGCAAATTATTTATCCGTCGGGCAGATTTATTTGCTTGATAACCCGTTGCTGCGCGAGCCGCTCAAAATCGAACACGTCAAGCCGCGCCTGCTCGGACACTGGGGAACAACGCCGGGACTGAATTTCATTTACGTTCATCTGAACCGGCTGATAAAGATGCACGATTTGAGTGTTATTTACATCGCAGGACCGGGACACGGCGGACCAGGAATCGTCGCCAACACATATCTCGAAGGAACGTATAGCGAAGTTTATCCGAACATTTCCGAGGATGCGGCTGGAATGCGGAAATTGTTCAAACAGTTTTCATTTCCCGGTGGAATCCCGAGCCACGTCGCGCCGGAGACGCCCGGATCGATTCACGAAGGCGGCGAACTCGGCTACGCGCTGGCTCACGCTTATGGCGCGGTGTTCGATAATCCCGATTTGATTGCCGCCTGTGTTATCGGCGACGGCGAAGCCGAAACCGGCGCGCTCGCGGCTAGCTGGCACTCAAACAAATTCTTGAATCCGGCGCGTGACGGAATGGTTTTGCCGATTCTACATCTGAACGGTTATAAAATCGCTAATCCGACAATTTTAGCGCGTTTGAGTCGGGAAGAATTGACGAGTTTGATGATTGGCTACGGACACAAACCGTATTTCGTTGAAGGCGACAATCCCGAATTAATGCACGAAAAAATGGCGCAAACTCTTGATGCCGTCTGCGCCAAAATCAAAGATATTCAGAATGAAGCTCGCCAAAATAGTTTCAAAACGCGCCCGATCTATCCGATGATTGTGCTTCGCTCTCCGAAAGGCTGGACGTGTCCGAGAACTGTTGACGGATTACAGGTTGAAGGCACGTTCCGCTCGCACCAAGTTCCGCTCGCCGAACTTGCGTCTAAACCCGAACATCTGAAAATGCTCGAAGAATGGATGCGCTCGTATCAGCCTGATGAACTTTTCGACGAAAACGGAAAGCTCATCCCCGATTTACAGGAACTCGTGCCGAAAGGCGTTTATCGAATGGGAATGAATCCGCACGCCAACGGCGGAAAATTGCTCGTAAATTTGGAAATGCCGAACTTCTGCGATTACGCGGTGGAAGTTTCCAAACCTGCCGCAACTTATGCCGAAGCGACGCGCGTTCTAGGCGGCTTTTTGCGTGACGTAATGCGACTCAACGACGACCATAAAAACTTTCGCATTTTCGGTCCCGACGAAACCGCCTCGAACCGGCTGAACGCCGTTTTTGAAGCAACGAACCGAACCTGGACGGAAGGCGTTTTGCCTTCGGACGACCATCTCGCGCCGGACGGGAGAGTGATGGAAGTTTTGAGTGAACATCTCTGTCAGGGCTGGCTCGAAGGTTATCTGCTGACCGGGCGGCACGGATTCTTTTCGTGTTACGAAGCCTTTATTCACATTATCGATTCGATGTTCAACCAGCACGCCAAGTGGCTGAAGGTAACCCGGCAGATTCCCTGGCGGCAGCCGATTGCATCCTTGAATTATCTACTCACCTCGCACGTCTGGGGGCAAGACCACAACGGTTTCTCGCATCAGGATCCCGGATTTATTGACCATGTTGTGAACAAGAAAGCCGAAGTCGTGCGCGTTTATTTGCCGCCGGATGCCAACACTTTGCTGTCCGTCGCCGACCATTGTTTGCGAAGCAAAAACTATGTCAACGTCATTATTGCGGGCAAAAAACCGTCTTTGCAGTATCTCGGAATGGAGTCGGCGGTTAAGCATTGCGCCGTCGGCGTTGGCATCTGGGAATGGGCGAGCAATGACAATGGCGGCGAGCCGGATCTTGTAATGGCTTGTGCGGGCGACGTTCCGACGCTGGAAGTGCTGGCGGCGGTAGACATCTTGCGTCAAAACTTTCCCGATTTAAAAATCCGCGTGGTAAATATCGTTAATTTGATGAAATTGCAGCCTGTAAAGGAACATCCGCACGGATTATCCGATAAAGATTTCGATTCGCTTTTTACCATCGACAAACCTGTAATTTTTGCTTTTCACGGCTATCCTACCTTAATTCATCGCCTAACGTACCGGCGCACTAACCACGACAACATTCATGTTCGCGGCTATAAGGAAGAAGGCACGACGACCACGCCATTCGATATGGTTGTGTTGAATGATTTGGACAGATTTCATCTGGTGATTGACTCGATTGAGCGCGTTCCGCAGCTAACTAAAACGGGATCTTATGTCCGGCAAAAAATGCGCGACAAACTCATCGAACACAAAGAATATATCAACGCGCATGGCGACGATATGCCCGAAGTGCGCGACTGGAAATGGACGTATTAGACAATTTACGCCACGATTGAAAGTCAATGAACATACTCGTCTTAAATTGCGGCAGTTCGTCGCTCAAATTTCAACTAATTGCGACTGATTTGGAGAGCATCGCCCAAAATAATGACCGGCGTCTGGCGCACGGCTTAATTGAGCGGATCGGCGGGGCGGCGATTATTACCTTGACGACCGAAGGGAAACCGGCGCAACGCTCAGCTGCGCCGGTTAAAGACATTCGGGCAGCAGTCGAAATTGTTTTGCGATGGATTGCATCTGAAGGTTCCGGCATTGATGAAGTTAAAAGCCTCGTGGACATTCACGCAATGGGGCACAGAGTTGTGCATGGGGGCGAACATTTCACCGAATCCGCGATCATTACCGATGAAGTCTTACGCGTTATCGAGGATTGTATCGAGCTTGCTCCTCTTCACAACCCGGCAAATATCAAAGGAATTTTAGCTGCCCGCGAAGTTTTCGGCCCGGGTTTGCCGCAAGTCGCAGTTTTCGACACGGCTTTTCATCAGACTTTGCCGGAACACGCCTTTCTCTACGCACTTCCATATCAGCTTTATCGCCGTCACAAAATTCGCCGTTACGGTTTTCACGGCACGTCGCATCGTTACGTCGCTTATCGTTATCGCACCTTAAAGAATATTCCGCGCGAGCAAGTGAACATCATTACGCTTCATCTCGGCAACGGCTGCTCGATTGCGGCAATAAAAGGCGGAAATTCGATCGACACTTCGATGGGCCTAACACCGCTCGAAGGCTTGGTGATGGGAACCCGATCAGGGGATCTGGACGCGGCAATCGTCGAGTTTATCTGCGAAAAGGAAGGATTAACCGTCCAGGAAGTCGAAACGCTGCTCAACACGCAGTCGGGGCTTTTGGGAATTTCCGGTTTAACTAACGATATGCGCGAACTCGTGGCGGAGGCTGGAGAAAATAACGATCGTAGGGCGCGTCTTGCCATCGAAATTTTTTGCTATCGCGCGGCGAAATATATCGGTTCTTATTTGGCCGCGATGAACGGTGCGGATGCGGTTATCTTTACCGGCGGTATCGGTGAAAATTCACCGAAAATCCGCGAGTTAATCTCCGAAAACTTGTCGTGGCTGGGAATTGAGCTTGATCCGCAACTCAACAAAACATTCCTTAACGGACGTGAAGGAATCATCACAAAAGATGCAGCCTGCCTGAAAGTTTTTGTTATTCCGACCAATGAAGAGTTACTGATTGCCCGGGATTCTGTGCGACTCGTTGGGCAGAACCCGAACGGTTGAATGCGGGACGATTTTGTCGCACGATCAGGGATCGGGATGATGTTTTTGTGTGTTTGGGCGCATTAAAGGCTTTGCACGCTTGAAACAAATCTGGCTTTTTCGGTTGTTTGAGGGTATGTGTGTTAGCGCACAGCGATCTTTCTCCTGTGTTTTATCGTTAATGGGAGATTTATTTATTGATCAGCCGGGCGCGACGTCTATGTGTTTTTAGCACCCGGCAGCAACAAGGAGATTCCAGTACCCGACGCCGTAAAATCCGCCATTCGACTACTTGCCGCGTTACCCGAGAAAGACTTTTAAAAGCTACTCACAAAGTCTGAACGAACCGAGTTAGTTTATGGCCAGAACGGGCCACCGCGATATGGATATCCGATAGCTCGAAAAGCACTCACCGTTGTCGGTTCGCGGATGGTCGAGGAGCTACGTGGCTACCCTTCCAACCAAGTTGAAAAGATAAAGGGCTTTATTCAAATTCCGGGACGCTAAAAGTATCGCCGGCAGATTCAACCCGCGAGCTTATCGGGCACGCATTACGAATTTTGAGATCGATTTATAGGCCGGGTTACGGCTACCAAAAATCCGGTGTTATGCTCTTAGGACTACAGCCACGCGAAGGGGAAACGCAACGTCTTTTCCAAGATGCCTTGTATTTGAAGGATCGCGGGCTAATGGAAGCACTCGACTCATTGAATGAAAAATACGGCCGCCAAATGGTGCGGTTCGGGTGGCCAATGAAGCGTGAAAAAACCTGGCGTATGAGTCGTAACTATTTGTCTCCGCATTACACTTCGAATATTGAGCAAATCCTGCGGGTTAGTTGAGTCCGCTACGCCGGCCACTGTAGCCTGTTCCGCGTGTCAACTATTCGGCCTCCTCTTTTACTGTTTTGATGGTCCGCCTCCGACGCTAAGGGCGGCGCACGCATAGAAAACATGGAAGAAAAGGGCCAAGCCCTTCTCTTCTTCCTCCTGTTTCACACCAGAACTGGTGTTTATCTTGAGAAAATGATACCAATATCACACTTGGCGTGTTTATGAGATTTGACGACCGTGCCACAGATAATGCCAATCTTAAAGAAATAGGCGAGCGCCTAGCGTGGCTTCGCTTGAACCGCAATAGCGTGTTGAATCGGGGAATTCGATTCAATTTATCAACTTGGTCCGGCTCTGCCGGGCATTGGGAATTTTAGACCGATTCGAGACTGTTCTTCCACCGTCCACTCATAGTCCCACATCCCTTTTAAGGCTCAAAGGAAGGATCCGACTTCGAGCCAAAAAAAAACGACCCGATACCGCTGATTATCGAGTGTTCAATGTCAGTATTTGGACAATCTGATAAGGAAGAGACACAGCCCGACTTGGAAGAAAGCAGCCAAATGAAGCAATGGTTTAAGTTGCGGCGTTTGACTTACCCCGGCCGCCTTTCCGAAACTAAATGCTATGGATAGATTGATTCAAGGAACGGCAGCGGACGCGACGGTCAGACTGATTGCGGCGGTCACGACCGACACGGTGACTGAGGCCGTCAGGCGTCATAAAACTGCCCCGACGGCGTCGGCGGCTCTCGGAAGAATGTTAACCGGGGCCGCTCTATTGGGCGCGAGCCTAAAAGAATTTGATCGGCTGACGGTGAGGATTGACGGGGACGGCCCCGTCGGCGGCATCATCGTTGAAACGAACAATTCAGGCGAGATCCGCGGATATGTTCGTGAGCCATTGGTCGAACTGCCCCCTACCGCAGACGGAAAATTCGACGTGCAGGGTATCGTCGGCAAGGGAATGTTTTATGTGATGCGCGAATCCGGTTTTGAGATAGGCCTGCACCGCGAGCCATACATCGGCTCCGTGCCGATCACATCCGGCGAGATCGCGGAGGATTTTGCCTATTATCTGGCCAAGTCGGAACAGATACCGTCGGCGGTGCTGCTCGGCGTACTCCTGCAAAAAGACGATCCATTTGTTACGGCCTCGGGCGGAGTGATGATTCAAATGATGCCGGGTGTCAACGATCATATCGTGACGATGATCGAAGACACCGTCGCTCGAGCGCCGCACCTTACGTCCGTCATAAAGAATGGAGCAACACCCGAAGACCTGCTCAAACTTGTACTTGGCGTCATCGATTTCGAGATTCTGGATGAACGCCCGATCTCATTCAAATGCAGATGCTCGCCGGCGCGGGCGGTGTCAATGATAGCCGCGCTCGGTCGCGACGAGGTCGCATCTATGCTCGCCGAGGACAAGGGAGCCGTGATGACTTGCGGGTTTTGCAATGAGACATACACGCTCGGCGAATCCGAGCTCAAGGCTATTCTCGCGAACGAATCGGTGTGATTGCCGTATCGCCGATCAGTCGATAGTCCGACCGGAAATAGAGCAGCGGGTCGCCATCGGTAATAAATGCGTTCTCTACGCGCCCAATAAAAATAGTGTGATCGCCAACATCAAATGCTTCCGCCAGCCGGCACTCCAGATTGGCAAGACAACCTGTGATGACCGGGATCTCGTCGATGCCGAGCCGGAAATCGACCCGGTCAAATTTATCAGAGACCGGCGATGCAAAACGAATCGATATTTCAGTTTGCGCGGAATTCAGAACATTTACGACGAATGTTTTCGAGAGTTCGACCGCGAAATGGCTGGCGGTAGTTTTTTCAATGCAAACTAATATCAGCGGCGGATCGAGCGAGACCGAGCTAAAGGCGGAAACCGTTATTCCCTGAAATTTTCCGTCAGCATCTTTTGTCGTAACAACGCTTACACCGCTGGCGAAACGGGAGAGCGCGTTGCGAAATTCAAGCTCGGAAACTGGCATAACAATTCAAAAATCTACATTATCGCGTCGTGATTGGCAAAAACGAGGTTTTTGATTATTCGCGGCCAATAAAAGATAATTTTTTCGCAATGATTTCTCTCGACGAGTTTCTTGGAAAGGTCAGGCGTGAGACGGATGCGGCTCTGGATTTGATTATTCCCCAATCCGACGCCGAACCGCGTAGGCTTCACGAAGCGATGAGGTGGAGTGTATTCGCGGGCGGCAAACGGCTGCGGCCGGCCATTCTTTTTGCCGCCGGGATGACGTTTGGGGCCAGTGAAAGCGAACTTGCGTCGACGGCGGCGGCGATCGAAATGGTACATACTTATTCGCTTATCCACGACGATCTGCCGGCGATGGATGATGATGACCTTCGCCGCGGGAAAGCGGCGTGTCACAAGCAATTTGGCGAAGCGACGGCGATCCTCGCGGGCGATTGCCTGCAAACGCTGGCGTTTAAGGCGATTTCCGCAGATGAAAGTCTGGCGTCCGATACGCGTTTGAGGTTGATCTCTCTCCTGGCTGATGCGGCCGGTACGCCCGCCGGTATGGTATCGGGTCAGCAGCTTGACCTCGACGCCGAGGGTAAAACATTGTCGATCGAAGACATCGAGACGATCCATCGGCAAAAAACGGGAGCCCTGATCTCGGCCGCCGCTGTCAGCGGAGCGATCATCGGCGGGGCCTCGGACACGGAGTTGGCGTCAATAAAGCAGTTTGCGGAAAAACTCGGTCTGCTGTTTCAGGTAACGGACGACATACTCGACGTTACCGAAGAGACCGCGACGCTTGGAAAGACTGCGGGAAAGGACGCCGCTGACGAAAAAGCCACTTATCCGAGCCACTATGGAATCGAGCGCGCGAAGGACTTGTCCAGAATTCTCCGCGACGACGCGAGCTCGGCTCTTTCAGGTATAGGCAAAGACACAACGACGCTGAGCCTCCTTGCCGATCTAATCGGGGCCCGCACCGCATAAGGTTCAGGGTTCGAACTTCAGTTTGCATCTTTGCTCATGTCGGCAGAACAAGCCTAAGCTTGAAGTCTGAACATCAGGAAGTCGGGCGGTATTCGACCTTTTCTGCTCTTTGACGCAATGAGCGAAAACTCTCAAAATCATCAGAATCTTTTTAAAGCCGCTGCCGTCGCGGCGGCGGTCGCATTTCTCTACGCCGCAGTTCTGGCCAAGCTCGGTCTCGATTGGTGGACGGATGAAAATTACTCGCATGGTTTGCTAATTCCGTTTGTGATCGGCTTCATCGTTTGGAACGAGTGGAATACATTGAAGCGGCATGTGACGGGCGGCTCGCTCTTGATCGGCGGGTTTGTTGTCGCGTGTGCAATCTTGATGCTGGTCGCCGGAACGCTTGGGGCTGAGCTTTTTACCACACGCATTTCGTTCGTGTTGATGATCGCGGGAATCGTGATCTATTTTTTTGGCGTCAGGATACTGCATTTGTTGGTCGTTCCCTTTGTGTTGCTGCTCCTCGCGATACCGATACCGCAGTTAATTTTTAATCGCATCGCCTTTCCCCTCCAGATATGGGCTTCGCAAATGGCGGTCTGGGGAATCAGGGTTTTTGATGTGCCGACGCTTCGCAAAGGAAATGTTATCGACATCTTGCCGCGCGGGGCGACGCAGATAATTTCGCTCGAGGTCGTCGAGGCGTGCAGCGGAATCCGGTCGCTGATGACGCTGGTAACGCTGGCCCTGATCTTGGCGTATTTTACGCGGCGTGACGGAATTCGCGGGTTTGCAAATCTCTCGACAGCCGATCTCTTGCGAACGATTGTGCTGATGCTCGCTGCCATTCCGATTGCGGTTATTACAAACGCGGCCCGCGTCACAGCAACGGGCGTCCTCACTTATTCTTATGGAAAACAAGCCGTCGAGGGCACATGGCACGATGCCTCGGGTTGGTTGGTTTACGTCGTTGCACTGGTTTTGCTGATTGGCGCAAATTACCTGCTGCGAAAAATCATTCGCGGTGGTGGCACGATGATCGACCCCGCAAATGCACCGGTTGACAACCGGGCGAACCGGACACCGGCTGCGTGGCCGATTATTGCGGCAATTGTCGTGGGAGGCATCGCGGTCAATTGGTTTGCGGGCCGCGGTGAAGCCGAACCCGAGCGTCAACCGCTTGCCGCCCTTTCTACAAACCTCGGCGAATGGCGGCAGCGGGGCAGCGAGATTAAATTCAGCGAGCAAACCGAAAGCGTGCTCCGCACCACCGATTACACGATGCGCGAATACCTGTTTCCCGACGGCCGCATCGCAAATCTCTATGTCGGCTACTACGCCTCGCAGCGAAGCGGTGCGACCTATCACAGCCCGCAAAATTGCCTGCCCGGCGCCGGATGGGTAATGCGCGATCCACAATACATCGACATCACGAGACCTGATGGTACAACCTTCCGGGCCAACCGCTACATAGTCGAAAACGGCCCCAACCGTCATATCATGATCTACTGGTACCAGGGCCGCGGTCGAATCGAGGCCAGCGAATACACCGACAAAATCAACACCGTTTGGGACAGCATAACCCGCCGCCGAAGTGACGGAGCGATGGTCCGCATCATGACCGGCATCGCCGGCCCTGACGAAGCCGCCGCCGTCCAAGCCGCCACCGATCTGACCGCCCATCTGGCCGACGCCCTGAGTCCATTCGTGCCGGAATAAGCCCATTACCGGCAGCGGCCGGCGGGCCGAAGTGGGACGCCTTAACCTATTCACACGTCGCGAGTTACGGCGAAAAATCGTCCCACTCAAAAAATAGAAGCACTTGTTAAGTGGGACGCTCAAATTTGCCCTCCCGCCGGCTCAGCGACCGTCGTATATCGATGGGCGGTCGATTTGCCCACGCCGAGCCTTTCGGCGATCGCCGCCGAACTCAAACCCTGTTTGGCAAGCTCCTTTGCGTATTTGACCAGTCTCCGGTCGAGCCTGGACTTTTTTATCGGACGGTCCACGCTTAGGCCGGCCCGAAGCGCGAGATGGTTTGTCTCGGCGTCAAACCTGTTAAAATTAAAACCGAGAAAATTGTCCGTCTTCGCCACACCGCCCGAGGGGTGCAAATGCGCGGCGAAATCGAACTTGCCTATTGCGTAAACCGCCACTTTTTCCGGGCCGTGCTCGACGCGTCCGGTCCGTGATTTGACGTGTTTCACGTACCGAAGATCCTGTCCGAGGCCGCTGCGACCGATGGCGAACATCGAATCGGCGACCTTTGCAAGATCGACCGAGCCCTGAAGATCGTTCTGGGTCAGCGGAAGGTGCGGCAAATGCTTTGGCGTGTGAGCGACAGCTAATATCGAGATAAAACGGTTCTTCTTGAGGTCCTGCAAACGGTTCATCAGGCGAAAGGCGATGCTCGCGTTGGCGGTCGAGCTGTGGCTAAGAAAAGTGATGTTATCGCAGATCAGCACACTGGCCGTGTGCTCGTCGATACGCCGCTCGATGTCCTCAAATATCATGTCGGTGAAATCGTCGTAACCGTCGATCAGCTTGCCGTCCCAGTAAAGCTCGGCCCGCAGCAGATTAGGCGAAAACTGATAAGCGTCCCCGACTGAGAGCCCGTCTTCGCTCGTCACGGTGTAACGCTGTGTGAACTGAACACGCGTCAACTCGAAATCCAGGTAAAGCACCCGCTGCGGCCCCACCTCGCAACCCGGTTTCGGATTGTTGAACGGTGCAATCGCCACACCGCGGGCCAAACTCTCGGCGATCTCGACGGCAAGCACACTCTTGCCCAAACCAGTCGGACCAAACAGAACCGCAACCTCCTCAAGCAGCCAAAACGGCCCAAACAACTGTTTCATCGGCCCGGCCCGCGACCCGCTCTCGATAAACTCCTGAACAGGCCGCACATACAGCATCTCCGGCACGGGAGCAAATTCGCGCGGATTCCTGACGCGAGCCTCAGCCAACAACCGCTCCCGCCGCTCCCGCACAGGGTCCCACCCGATCACCGACCCATAATCCTGATCCCCCGACGCGAACTCCGCTCCAGAGTCCCCAACGCGTTCCCCCGCCACTCCATCCCGCTCAAACCGCGCGCCATTGTCTGTTTTCTCGTCCATCAATCATAACAATATATCAAATAACCGTGTTGCGTCAAGAAATGTGTGTATTATGTGTGCAACAGACGGGCACGATGTTAAGGGTGCAAACGATTGAATCTGACTCATTGTCCCTGAAAGGGACAAATGCAATAGCATCGGGAGTATCCCGATGACCGAGGAGGGAGCTTTCAAGCGTCCCTGAGGGGACGAATGAACAGTAGCCATGATGACCATTCGTCCCTTTCAGGGACGCCTTCCACCGTCTTTCGCAAATCGTCGGGATCCTCCCGACGCTATTAAATGTGTCCCTTTCAGGGACGGACACAGATAAACACAGATTGACGGAAGAACAACCAATCCGCTTCTATCCGTGTTCATCCGTGTCCATCGGTGGTTAGAACTCTTGTCCTCCGAGAGGAAGCGAAGCGACCTCAGAACCAGCACCTTGCCGCTACCACCAAAAACACTCGCTAAACGCGAGATCGTACACCTCGGACGAAACGCTGAATTTCTCCCAGGCCCTGTTTGTCCGGCATCGCATGTCTCCTTTAAATTTCGACGCTTCGGCTTTTTCCTAACAAGTGATATATTCTTTCACGTCAATACCAAGGTTTTTTCGCACAATTGGGAAGATTTATGTCAGTAAGCATTGGCTTTGCCGAAGTTTCCACCTCTGTCTTAATCGAAGACATAATTGCTGAGATAAAAGATCAATATCTTGCAGATGATACACCGTGGATTGTCGGATTCAGCGGTGGTAAAGATTCTACAACACTACTTCAACTAGTGTTTTTCGCTCTTCTAGAACTCCAAAGAGAAAACAAAACTCTACACAAGGAATTGCACGTTCTTTGCAACGATACCTTGGTCGAAAACCCAGCGGTTGTGCGGTGGATTGATGACACTTTGGATAAGATTCGGACAGCGGGCGAGGACTACGGATTCCCAATTAAGGTTGCCAAGGTGACACCGATTTTGTCGGACACGTTTTGGATTAATCTGATTGGCAAAGGCTATCCGTCGCCGAATAGATTTTTCCGCTGGTGTACGGAACGGATGAAGATCAATCCGACCAACAAGTACATAAAGGATACTCTTGGTGAGCATGGCGAAGCCATCATTCTGCTCGGCACTCGAAAAGCGGAAAGTACAAATCGAAGAGCTTCGATGGCACGATACGAGCGAAAGAATCAGCGACTTCGAAAACACTCATTGGTTGGCGTTCAAGTATTCGCTCCTATTGCGGAATTATCAGACGCTCACGTGTGGACATATCTTCTTCAGGTCCCAAGCCCTTGGGAAGGCGATAATCGCAAACTTTTCACATTGTATCGAAATGCTTCCGGAGGAGAATGCCCGTTAGTGATCGACACGAGTACGCCCTCCTGCGGTAATTCGCGGTTTGGTTGCTGGACATGTACCGTCGTTGACGAAGACAAATCCATGGAGGGATTGATCGATACCGGCGAAACGTGGATGGAACCGCTTTTGGAAATGCGCGATTGGTTGAAAAAGATCCGCGACGATGTTTCGATGCGACAGGGATACCGTCGCAATTTGCAAGATGGGCTCGGCCCTTTTACCAAAGAATCTCGCGTAAAAGTGCTACGCCGACTACTGGAAGTACAAAAGGA
>JANPCJ010000257.1:0-7441 GCA_031430895.1 Chloracidobacterium sp.
CCGTTGTCCCGACGTACGCTGCCGAGGCCGTAAAGCCGCGGCTGAGCTGCTGCTCGAACGAGACTGAATAATGATGAGCCATCGGCGTATCGAGTTTTTGTGTAGGTAGTGTAACATTTACGGCATTTGGCAGAAACCCCGTGACGGCCCTCACAAAACCCTCAAATGACGAAAAGCCATTCACGATCGGGGCCAGATTAAGATTGTTGACGGTGCCCGACCGGCGGATGTCTATACCGTTCAAGCTAAAATTCGCCGGAGATTGAATAAAAAGCGGCTGTCCCGCAAAATCCTGAAAACCAGCCGTGTTGATCGTCAAAAAGCTGGGGAATACATTTCGAGACTGATTGGCCACCGCGCCGAGTATCTGATCGTAAAATAATCCGTAGCCGCCGCGAATAACGCTTACCCGATTGTCGCCCAGCAGATTTCCAGAGTAGGCAATTCCCAGTCGCGGAGCAAAATTGTTGTAATCCGGATCGTAAAGCCGGGTACGGCCGCCAATGAGGCTCTGGAGTACCGGAAGTGCGGCGAGACGCCCATCAGAAAATGTTTGCTCAATCAGTCCATCAACCTCTTTTACCGGCGTGTTGAATTCATAACGCAGACCGAAAGAAAGGGAAAGCCCCGGATTAATCCGCCACGTATCCTGGGCGTAAAAATTTGTCTGATAGTATCTGAGATTCGCTTTGGAATCGGGACGGTCAACGCTGAAGTTCAGCAGCGCGTTGCTCGCCGCACCCAGGGCTGCCTGATCTTCGGGCCTAATGATCGCACCGGCGGAGCCAGTCGGTAAAAAGCAAAGAGTGCCGAGCCCGCCTATCGGGCAGGAGTTCCCGACCCTCGGAACCAGTCTCGGTCCGCCGCTAAATGTGATAAGAGAACGCGAAAGCCGCGGCAAATCGCTGTTGAGGTCGGTCCGGCGAAGATCGGCGCCGAACGCGAGGGCGTGATCGCCAATTCGCCAGGTCAACTCATCCGCAAGTTGATAAGTCTTGTTTACACGATTCTGGGGGAAATTATAAACATCGACGCCAAGAGGACTAAAACCCGAGATAATAACCTGTCCTAACGGGGCCGTAAAGCCTTCGGTGGAAAACAATAAATTCGTTCCGGGAAATGCTCGGGAGTAACGTGGCTGTCCGCCGAGACTCACATTGTAAATGGCCCGTGCATTAAGCAGGAACTGCGTTCCAGGCAGTTCGTTACTTGGGATCAGGAACTCCGTGTCGCGAACCTCATCGAATTTCAGATTGGTTCGGCCAAACGAAAACCGTGCTTGATTAAACATACGGCTGCCCGAAATCGAACCGCCAATATCGCTATTGAGAAATACCGACAGGTTGTGCGTTCGAATCTTTGAAAGAACTGTAGAAAATAACGCCTCATTTACCGCCGGGATATTTTTCTTGTCATCGGTGAAATTATATCGTCCGGTCAATGACTGCTTGCGTCCGGCGATGGAAAAATTCTCGTCGAAACGACCCGACAGGATGGTGCCCCGGCCGCTTGCCGGCAGCACTCGCGTAAACGTGTTTGCCCCGTAAACACCGTCCGGATTGTTGGCAAATGGGAACAGGCTGAATATGGCATTACTTCTAATTTCAAGGGGAAAAAGCGGCGGAAGGTTTGTCCCCGTAGCGCTAAAGGGATCGACGCTGATTCCAGTGGCGCCGGTTCGAAACGCTCCGCGTTGTTCGACCGTGGGAACGGCAAAGCTTTTTTCCTGCGATGCATTGATTTTTTGGTACTCGCCTGATAGAAAATAGAACAATTTTTCCCGCTTGATCGCTCCGCCGAGCGTTCCGCCGCCCTGACCGAAAGTGAACGTGTCTTCGCCGCCGCTCTGATTACGCACCGTCAGCGGCTGGTTTCCATCGATCATTACCGATTGGCCGGTGGTCGTTCGCAGTCCGAATGTATTGCTGCCATTGGCCGTATCGAAACGGTTCCGGGCATTGAGTCGGCTTGAGTTGAAGAAACCGTAAACGGCGCCGTGGACGTCATTTCCACCGCCCTTCGACACGGCATTTACCTGGGCTCCGATATTGCGTCCGAATTGCGCGGGTGCGAGAAGCGTCTGTATTTGAAATTCTTTAATAGATTCAATCGGCTGCGGAACAAGTGCGACAAATCCCTGGCGGCGCACCCCGATGTCTTCGTCGTTGTTGTCGGAGCCGTCCACGGTGAAATTATTCGCGCGTGAGCGCAGGCCGTTGACGGCAAATTGGCCAGATGAACCGACGCCGGGGCCGACGCCGGGCCCTGCGACATCGCCAATGGTTTGCGGCGGCGGGGCAACACCCGGCAGGAGCAGGGCAAGTTCGTCAAAACTGCGCGTGACGGTAGTCCCGCCGAGCGGAATACGGGTGATCTCATCCTCGCGAAACGACCCGTCACGCCGCCCATCCGCCGTGTTTATCTCAACGCGGACATCCGCCGGCGGATCGGGTACGGTGACCGCCGGAGTAGTCGTTCCGGGCACTTCCGGCTCGAGCGAAACTGGCACTGGGATAATGTCGCCCGTGATCGTAATTTTAATCTCGCGGAGCAGAAGCTGTGGTTTGTAATTCTGGAGAGTGACGGAAATCCTATAAAAGCCCGGCAGCAAAAGGCCTTGGAAAAATCGCCCTTGCGAATCCGTCTGGAGATCATAAACAACTCCGCGATCGACGCTCGTTATCTTAACCGCCACGCCCGCCAGCGGGTTAGTCGTCTGATAATCGCTAACATCGCCTTGAAAAGCGCCGGTGACGGTATCCTGCGCCGTGACGCCAGCGATCAATAGAAACAACGAGAATACCGTAACCAGGCACGAAAACCTGAATTTAGACGGGTGACGAACCTGAGGCGACCTTAAATCACGCGATCCATTGGACTTGTTGATCATAATTTCTCCGGGAATGTCGGTTGTTTTGCCTTCGCGTTCGCTCGACATTTATTCAGCCTTTGCTTGTATTGACAGAAATAGCGAAAACCTTTCATATTTCAAGCGAATTATTTTCTATTGTAGAAATAGCTACGCCCTAAACTGTGCCGACGCCCGACTTTTGAGCGCAGAATCGGCAAATAATATTTGGTTGAAAGTTGGTGGAATTGTAGGTGAGAAGGGTTGGAAAGTAAAGCGTTTAGAGTTCGCGTCTTTAGCTTGTATTCTTATCAGCCGGCGGACTCCGAGCCTTAAGCAAGGAATGCTGAGCGAGCGATTCCCAGAATTCCCGCATTGTCGCCAAGCTGCGACCGGAAAATCTCGGATCGCTCCGCCGGTTCGTGAAACGCACGGGCGTGCATCTCGATCCGGACGTGTTCGATAAACGCGTCCCAGCCCGCCGCAGCGCCGCCGCCGATGACTATCATTTCGGGATTGAGGGCGTTTACGAGACCGGCGAGTGTGATTCCCAGATACGTTCCCATCGTCTGGAAAACTGCCCGTGCCCGCTCGTCGCCTTCTCCGGCGGCCTTATAGACGTCATAGGAGTTTTTTGCATCGAGGCCATTCTCGCGCCCCATTCGCGCGATCGCCGTTGCCGACGCATACTGCTCGATGCAACCGCGGCTTCCGCAGCCGCATGGGACACCATCGGGCTCGACACACATGTGGCCGATCTTGCCCGCCGTGCCGTCGATGCCGCGCAATGGCTTGTCGTCAATAATGATTCCGCCGCCGACGCCGGTGCCGAGCGTAACCATTACCGAATCACTCACATCCTTTGACGCCCCGAGCCAATTCTCGCCGATTGCGGCCGCTGTGGCGTCGTTTTCGAGCGTGACCGGCACGTTAAACTTTTCCGCCAGATCGTGCTTTAAATTCATGCCGTTAAGTGTCGGCACATTCGTCAAATGCGTCAGTACGCCTTCATGGGTAAAGTTTGCCGGAACGCCGACGCCAATCCCCATTATCTGCATACCCGCCTCGAGCGAGGCGCGGCATTCATCGGCCATCCGCCCCAGCAGATCGATCAGTTCGGCGGGGCTGACATTCCTGGGGGTTTCGTTTCTGACCAGGCGGACCACAAGCCCGTCCCGCGTTATCGCGGCCATACGTAAGTTTGTTCCGCCCATATCGACGGCCAATGCAACATCACTCATAATATTCCTGTTTTGAGTCCCGCCTTCAGACGGCCTCTTGGACCAGCTAAGAGGCCGCCTGACGGCGGGACTCAAAACGCCAAACTCCTATCGCTTCGGCCGGTCGGATTCCGGAACATTCTTATATACGTCCTCAAATTTCGCGAATCCGTCTTTTATTACCGTGTCCATCAGATTCGATTTATCCACCGAGATCACCTCGAGCAGAATCGCCGGGATTTCCTTCCCGTCATTCATAAAGGGCTTTGTGTCGAGCTTTTCCTTGTTCGCCAGCTTGATCGCGGCCTCGACGGCGCTGTTTGCGAGCGGGATGATCGGCTTGTAAACCGTCATAGTCTGCTTACCCTCGGCGATGCGTTGCAGGGCGTCGAGAGCGGCGTCCTGTCCGGTCACGATTATCTTACCGGCCAAACCCTTCTTTTCGAGGGCCGAGATCACGCCGCCGGCCATTCCGTCGTTCGACACGACAAATGCCTGAATATCGTCGTTATTTTTTGTCAACGCATTCTCCGCCATTCGCAGCGCCTCGTCGGGTTTCCAGTCTGTAATAAAATTATCCGCTACTATTTTGATGTCCTTTTTATCAATGGCCGCTTGTAATACTTCGAGCTGAGCTTTTTTCATGATAACGGCGTTGTTATCGGTCGAAGCTCCGTAAACCATGACGTAATTCCCTTTCGGCACCTTTTGAAGAGCGTATTCGGCTATCTTTTTGCCGATGACCGGCACCTGATGCGAAATATACGCGTCGATCTTATCGGAATTTATCAGGCGGTCATAACTAATTACCGGTACGCCCTGCTTTTTTGCCTTCTCGACCATCGAGGCGGCCTGCGTGGCGTCGTGCGGGGCTATGACGAGGGCGTCAACACCCTGCGTCAGAAGGTTGTCCACATCGTTGGCCTGTTTATCGGCCTTATTGTCAGCGACGGTTATGACGCATTCGACATTCATCTTTTCGCAATGCGCCTTAAAGGCGTCGTGGTCGCGCTGCCACCGCTCTTCTTTTAGAGTGTCCATGGCAAAACCGATCTTCAACCGCTTTTCCTTCGGCGCTGTCGAGCACGCGCTAATTAACACGGCGATGATGAAAAAAAAGAGCAGCCTCGCTTTCATTTAAATTGATCTCCTATTACCTATTAATTAATGATGTCACGCTCTGCAAATTAGATCAAAAAAACGAATTTTGGGCAAAGAGAGCCGTGTCGGTAACCAATTTATTTTCTTTTTTTACATTTGTATTTGAAAAGGATTGCAAATATGTTATAAATAACCATCAAATCTATGCTTAGAGATTCAATAAGCTTAGAAAGTTGATTTCTAATTTTTATGCGCGACTGACGGTGAATTCATTGACATCGTCATGTAATTCGTGTAAAAGATTGATAGGTTTTGTTTTTTTGAAATCATTGTAAAATTTAATCGGATCGATATACGAGGAGAACTATGAATAGCAAACTGTGGATTCAGAAGGCACTTACGATGTGCTCATTGACGGCGATTATCGCCTCCTACTCGATGGTGGCCCTTGCAAATGCGGGCGGCGTCACCGGAGAACTGATAGTTTCCGGCGGCAGTACAGCCGGTGAAACCTCATTTGTAACCGTTAATGGCGAACCCGCAAAAAGCGGCCGCACGGTTTTCACTTCGAGCACGATAACGACGCCGGATGGTCTAAACGCCACCCTGAATTTGGGCACGGCCGGCAAGATCGCTTTTGGGCCAAACACCACTTTTACCGTCAATTTCGACGATAACGCCATCACGGGCAATCTCAGCGCCGGAAATGTAACCGTCCTCGGTGCCGCGAAAAGCGTTGCCGTCAAAACGCCGGATGGCAAGACCGTCAGCCTAAATGCCGGCGAAACCGCAAGCACAACCGGAGCCAAAACCGCTCGCGACAGTCGCGACAGCTCGGGCAAATGCATCGACGACGATAACGACGGCAAGCTCGAATGCGACGAGGGCGGCAGTTGGCTGATCTGGGGATTGGTCGTTGCCGGGGCAGTTGCCGGCCTCATCTATGTCGCTACGGCTAACAATAATGCCGATCTCGGCGGCGGTGCCGGGATTATTAGCCCGACCCGGTAATTATTTTATACCTTTCTTAAAATCGAGTTGTTTCCCGGCTATTCGAAAGGTACTATATTTTTTTGAAAGGATTGATTCAGGAGGAGATTAACTCAAATGCTCGGCAAAAATTTAATACGTAAATCTGTTACTTTGGTTACCGTTGCTGCGGTCTGGTGTGTTTATTCAATGGCTGCATTTGCGCTGCCAAAAGATGTTTCCGGCGAAATCACCGTTACCGGTCAGGTTACTGTCAATGGACAGCAGGCCGTTTCAGGTTCCACGGTACTTTCGGGTGCCGTTATCACGACGGCCAAAGGGTCGAGCGCCGTTGTCAGCCTTGGCAAACTTGGCCGCGTCGAGGTTCTCGAAGATTCGAGCACCACTCTTCGCTTTTCGGAAACGGGTGTTGTCGCCACGCTGGATCAGGGACGCATCCGGGTTTCAAGTTCGTCGGGGATCGCCACTACCGTAGCCACCAAGAATGCCACGGTTATCGGTGATGCTGGACAAGCAAACAACTTTCTGGTCGAGGCGGAATGCTCACACACACATGTGGACACCGCGTCGGGTGTTGTTACGATGCGTGAAGGATCGAGCGATAAGCAAGTTGTCGCGGGTACAACTGCGACGGCGGGAAATCTCACGCAGACCGGCTGCAAACCCTGCCTGCGTCCTGATTCCGCCCCGCAAACCGCAGTCACCGGCATGACGTGGCTTCTTTTGATCGCAGCCGGAGCGGCCGCTGCGGCTATCTACTTCGGAACGAAGAAAGGCGACACGAACTTCGATAACGGCGTAGTAACCACCGTTAGCCCTACCCGATAATATCGGTAGTCAATTTGTTCAGATATGCGGGTCATGTGTTAGCGTGACCCGCATACTTTTGTCCGCACCTCCGCTTCTATTGACCCGCAGAATTTTCAATTATGCATATAGCTGTTATCGGCACCGGTTATGTCGGCCTCGTCACGGGTGCTTGTTTTGCTGTATTTGGCGTAGATGTCACGTGCGTCGACGTCGATGTGGATAAGGTCGAAAAACTCAAACAAGGAATAATTCCGATCTACGAACCGGGTCTCGATAAGATCGTCATTAAAAATGCTGCCGCAGGAAGGCTCACGTTTACGACGGACATCAAATCGGCGGTCGAAGAGGCTCTCGTGGTTTTCCTGGCGGTTGGTACGCCGCCGCAGGACGACGGATCGCCCGACATGAGCTTCTACCGTCAGGCCGCTAAGGAAGTCGCTGAGGCGATAAACGGTTACAAGGTCCTTGTCAC
>JANPCJ010000258.1:0-10770 GCA_031430895.1 Chloracidobacterium sp.
CACCGCCTTGAAGCCGAACTCGTCCGTCGCGCCATGCACATAGCCGCCGCGCACGCCGCCGCTGGCCATCCAGGTGGTGAATCCGTAGTGGTTGTGATCGCGTCCGTTGATCTTGCCCGCGTTGCTGCCCGGCGTGGGCAGCTCGACCGTGGGCGTGCGCCCAAATTCCCCGCCCCAGATTACCAGCGTATCCTGTAACATCCCGCGTTGCTTCAGATCCCTAAGCAAGGCGCCAATCGCCTGATCGCACTGGCCGGCGAGCTTGCGATGATTCACCTCGATGTCGTCGTGATTATCCCAAGGCTGACCCTGGCCGTGCCAGACCTGCACGAAACGCACCCCGCGCTCGATCAGCCGCCGCGCGATGAGAATCTGCCGCGCCTGCGTGCCCTCGCCATACATCTTGCGGATGTGCTCCGGCTCACGAGTGATGTGATCCGTATTTCCATCCTTCACGTCACGGCTCGTCGTTGACCATTGGAAATTCGAATTGAATTTGATCCCGTAAGGCGGATCGAAATAGACCATCTGCACCTTGCCGCCCATTCCTTCTTTTTCGAGAAGCGAATTCATCACTAGCAGGCTGTCGCCCGCGATCAGACGGTTGCTCCAGTTTTCCTTGTGCTTGTAAAACTCGATCGCCTCTCTTAATGGTTTCTTTTCGGTTTCGAATAGGCTGGGTTGAGTGGGTTCGGGCGAGGAGCCCTTACTTACGTGCGGGCTACCGACACGACGCACCTGTTCGATTATCCGCCGCGGATCGATCCGTTCGTGAACGTGGAGGCTGACTGTCGGCACTTCAAAACTGGTATGCTCCGCCTTCCCCGCCCACTGAAGCTGCGGGTCAAGATGCGGGTCGTACTCATACCTCTTTTTCTTTAGCCCGCCGTTATCCGTCTGGGAATCGACAAGTCCCACCGGCGGATTATTCACCCGCTGTTTGTCTTTGTGTTCGTATTGCTCGATCGGTTTTTGAGACGGCGAACTTGATCTTCTAGGCATACGGATATTTCTAGCGAAAGGGTAATTAATACAATTATTTATGCGAGATTAGCACCGAACATTGGCGTTTATCAACATTAACTGTCCGTAGCTTACTCAAAATGCCCAAACCACATTCTTCTTCGTCTCAATCATCTGCAGGAATTAGTCATGGAAGTCTGGACAGCCTTGGAAGTCTTGGAAGTAGCCGCTAGAACGGCCAGACCACATTTTTCTTTGTTTCGATCATCTGGACGGCGAGGCTGACGGCCAGCAGGCTCATGCGTTCGAGGTCGGCTCTTCTTTGGCCCCAGTTTTCTGCCACAGGGGGCACAACTCGGCGGGCGGGGTGGTCGGTAGTCAGTAGTCAGTGGTCAGTAGTCAGTGGTCGGTGGTCAGTGCAAGACGAGAGCTGCCACGACTCCTTCATAAACACATCAAGAGGCGTCGGGCATGCGATTTTGACGATTTCGCGAACCGTCGCCGCGTGCTTGCCGGGCTAGATAGTGGCGGTCAAGAGCCTCGCGCACGAGCGTTTTGATAACGGCTTGACGACTGATGTTTAGTTGGGTGGCGACCTCGTCCAATTCGCTCACGACCGGCTCTGTCAGGTCGACATTGATCTGTCGGATGCCAGGCATCATTCGGCCGGAGTTTGTGAAGTACTCAGATACACCCTCGCCACGTTCGGCTCGTCGGGCAATCGTCTCTGCCGGGACCGGTCGGTTCGATTTAGCTGTTTTTTTCATAAAGCTCACGTTCCTCTCGCGTTGCCCTCCATAAGGTCACTAGATGATAATATTCACCTTCGTCGCGTGTCCCTGATCTCGAAAATAATCGAGAAAAGCATATCGCCTACCCAACCGATTGCTCTATACTGCTCAGGGACATCTGATCGCTGATCGAGATAATACGGCCGACTCCAAATCTCCCGAGTTTCCTCAAAACCTATCCCACGCTTCGGGTTTTGTTTCAGTCGTCAAAATTCTTAGCGTTTCTTATCGCTTCATCCTTTTTCATTTTTCAGCCTTAGAACATTACCAAACTATCTGAACAGTACCACTCGCGGTGATGTTTTTATCAACCGTCAGTAATGGACATGCAAAATGCAAAATTGGAGGAGGTTAACCGCGAAATTACACGAAACGGCACGGAATAATATTGAGTCGGAATCTAATTATAGAGTTCAGGTTCCTCTTTCCACTCGTCGCGGATCTCACGAATCAACGCTTCTACATCAACGTCATCGGGGAATTTGCCTTTCCAGCTATCACGCAAACTCACGATTTTCTTTTGAACCGGTTTGCCGCTGGGTTTTTCCAGATATTTGGCAAGTTCCTTGCGCTGCTTTGGCGTGAGCGAATGCGATAAATTCTTTATGTGTTCCAGGACTGTCATAACAAACTTGATTTTATCCGAAGTTACGAAATCTGAAAAGACTAACCACCTTGCGAATCTATCGTGGCCGGGAGGTCAGATCGCGAGACAGTTTTCTGGTCGCCGGTGAGCATGTCTTTAACCGTGACTTTATTTTCGGCGAGCTCACTTTCGCCTAGGACGCATACGTATGGGACATTGATCGAATCCGCGTATTTAAGCTGCTTGCCGAGTTTGTCAGCTTCGGGATAGACGGTGACGCGGAGGCCCTGTTGTCGTAGCTCGGTGGCAAGTTTTAGCGATTCGGGAATGGTTTCTTCATTCCATATAGTCACCATCACGTCAGCGGCATTCGATTCGGCTATCCCGGGCGGGAACATGCCGCGTTCTTCCATCACAACTAAAATGCGTTCGAGGCCGATAGAGAATCCACAGGCCGGGATTTGTTCCTTCCCGAACATGCCGATCAAGCTGTCGTAGCGGCCGCCGCCGGCCAGCGAGCCCGCTAGGTCGGGGACGTTGATTTCCATGATCGCACCGGTGTAGTACGAGAGGCCGCGGGCGAGGCTGGGGTCGATTAGGATTGGGGCGTTGGGGGCGTATTTTAAGATCTGGCCGAGTTCGGTCAAGGTTTCGTTCGCGACGATGTTTATGAGATTGCCAACGATCGTGCGGTTGATGTCTTTTTCCTGATTTAGGATTTCCTCGGTTTTGGCGAAGATCTCCACGAGCATCGTTGATGCCTCGTCGGAAATTCCGCGCTCGTTTAGCTCGGCTGCGACGCCTTCGAATCCAATCTTGTCGAGTTTGTCGATTGCGACTAGAGCGTCGGAGTGCAGCTCGGGCGGTACGCCGGCGGTGTCGAGGATGTCGGTCAATACCTGGCGATGATTTAGATGGACGGTGAAATCGGCGAATCCAAGTCTTTTCAATATCTCGCTTACGGCTGAGATCAATTCGGCTTCGACTACCATCGAAGTCGATCCAATCGAGTCGACATCGCATTGATAAAACTCGCGATAACGCCCGCGGGCTGGTCTGTCAGCACGCCAGACGGGTTGTATCTGGTAGCGTTTGAAGAATTTTGGAAGCTCGTTTTTGTTGTTCGCGACGACGCGCGCCAAGGGGACGGTCAGGTCGTAGCGAAGAGCGAGGTCGGACAAAGAGTTTGCGGAGTTGCAGAGTCGCGGAGTTGCGGAGTTTTCGTCGCTCTGCAACTCTGCAACTCTGTGACTCTGTAACTCTTCGTTGAGCTTCTCCCCACGTTTCAAAACCTTATAGATAAGCTGATTTCCTTCCTCGCCATATTTGCCAATCAGGGTTTCGAGGTTTTCGAGGGCTGGTGTTTCCAGTGGTTCGAAGCCGTAGCTTTCATAAACTTGTTTGATGATTCCGATAACGTAATCGCGTTTTCTGACATCCGAGGGCAGAAAATCTCGCATTCCGCGCGCAGGGTTTGTACTTGCCATATTTTCATTTTACCGCAGGGAGAAAGAGAAAGAAATTTTAACCACAGATAAACACGGATGGATGGACGCAGATGAAGAGGATGCAGAAATTTACTGGTACAAAATTATCCTTTCTTATCTGTGTTTATCCGTTCCATCTGTGGTTTCATTTTCTTTGGGCTTCGTCGAGGTTAGGAGAGTGGGTCTTCGGAATGGCTGATAACTGATAGCGGATGGCTGATAGCGATGATTTAGTAGTGCTTTTTTAGTTCGACGTAGCTTTGCCAGGATTTTTCCAAGTAGGCGAGTTCTTCGGGAGTAAGTTGGCGTTTGATTTTTGCGGGTGAGCCCATGACGAGAGAGTTTGGCGGGATTTGAATGCCTGGGGTCAGCAGGCTGCCGGCGGCGACGAGGGAATTGCGGCCGACGCGGACGCCGTCTAGCAGGATTGCGCCGATGCCGATAAGGCAGCCGCTCTCGACGTGGCAGCCGTGCAGCGTGACGCGGTGACCGACGGTTATTTCGTCTTCGAGGATTGTTGCATGCGTTTTTGAGCTGACGTGGATGACAGTTGCATCCTGGATATTTGTGCGCGCGCCGATGCGGATATGGTTGACATCGCCGCGGAGTATCGAGCCGAACCAAACGCTCGCGTCCTCGCCGATTTGAACATCACCGATTATCACGGCATTGTCGGCGATGAAGGCGGAAGGATCGATTTGCGGTTTCTTGTCTGAGAAATTCTTGATCATAATCGAAGAACGTCAAAAACGACGCTCTAAACGCGCCTGATTTTCGCTGCCACAGAATTATATACTTTCTCGAGCTCGCCGATCCTCATCAACTTTGCGGTGATCAGAAATGTCGCAATGGCAAAAACGATGGGAACAAGGGCCTCGACGACTCTGATCGGCAGTGACTTTTCGGCGAAATAGTTTGTCAGTAAATAATAGCTGAAATATGCCGCCGCCGACATTGCCGCCGACGCAATAACGATTCGAATTAACGAGGATAATATGACGCCGCCGTTCAGACGCTTTATCCGCCGCCGCATAAACCAGGCGAGGGCGAGGAAATTTACCGTCGCGACGATAGAGGTGGCGAGGGCGACGCCGACGTGACCGAATCCATTTGGGCGTTCGGGCGAAACGCCTACCGTTGAAAGCAATTGCATCATGCCAAAGCTCGCCGGGACGTGGACCATGATCGACGCGAGGCTGATATACATCGGCGTCCTGGCGTCGTCGAGTGCGTAGAATGCGGGTGACAGCACTTTGATCGCGGCGTAGGCAGCCAGACCGACTGAATACGCGGTCAGCGCCCACGAGGTCATGTTTGTGTCGAAAGCGTCGAATTCGCCGCGTTGGTAGATGAGGGCGATGATCGGATCGCCGAGGACAATCAGACCGCAAGCCGAGGGAATCGCGAGCAGGAATACGAGTTTGATCGCGTCCGACAGCGTCGAGCGAAATTTCACGGCATTTTCTTCCGATGCGAGCCGCGAGAGGGTCGGTATCGCCGCCGTCCCGATTGCCACGCCAAAAACACCGATAGGAAACTGCATCAGTCTAAAAGCATAACTCAGCCACGACGCTCCCCCGTCAATGCCGGAGGCAACAACTGTATCGACCAGCACTTTGATCTGTATTGCGCCGGTACCGATGATCGCCGGTCCCATCAGGCGCATGACGCGGCGGACGCCTTCGTCGCGAAAGCTGAGGCGCAGCGAGAATCGGAAGCCGACCTTGAAAAGCGAAGGCAACTGTACTATTAGCTGTGCCGCGCCGCCGAGCAGCGTTCCGATCGACATCCCGATAATCGCCCATTGAGCCGCGTCGCTCGGCACGGCGATCTTGTCGATCGAGCGTTCCCACGCTCCCCCGCTTAGCCAAAAAGCGATGCCGAGACCAAAGACGATCGAGACGACATTAAAGGCCGTCGATGCCGACGCCGGGATGCCAAACCGCCCTTTTGTATTCAACACGCCCATTGCGAGCGCCGCGAGCGCGACGAGTAGGATGAATGGGAACATTACCTGCATCAGTGTTGTCGCGAGCGCGGCTTTTTCCGGTGGGTAGTAATGGTTGGGATCACCTAAATAGTTGTAAGTAATCAGCTTGACGAAAAGCGGCGAGAGAAAAATACCCGCGATGCAGATGACGCTGAGGACGACGGCGAGGCCGTTAAATATCAGGCTCGCGAGTCGCCACGCCTCTTTTTCGCTGCTTTTTAGCTGGTAATCGGTAAAGACTTTGACGAAAGCCGCGGACAGAGCTCCCTCGGCAAACAGATCGCGAAGCAGGTTGGGAATACGAAAGCCGACGATGAAAGCGTCGTAAAGAAATCCCGCTCCAAAATACCTGGCAAATATCGTCTCGCGAATCAGACCCAGGACACGCGAAAACATTACCGCGATCGATACAATCCCGGCCGAGCGGGCGACGCTAGCGTGTTTGCCCGCGGGAACTTCGCCATCCGCCGCCGCAATTTCCGGCGCCGTCGGGTCGGCCAGCGATTCGGGTGTCTCGGCCTCGGGCTGGTTCTTTTCGTTGTCAGTCATTGGTCAAGCGGGAATTATCTCACGCGGTCTGAGAAGGTGTCATACCTGGCCTCTCTATTCTTTCCGTATCTTCCGTGAAATCCGTGGTAGATTTCCCAATCAAATCGAAATGCAAGAATAGCGCAACCACCGAATACACGGAAAACACGGAGTAACAAAGGATGATTTGCTCCATTTCGTGCGCAGTCAGACGCAGCTTGGTTACCGAATGAGAAAGAGGCCGTCTTTTCAGACAGCCTCCGATTCAGTCAAATCCGGAATAAATTATTCGTAGCCGGACACGCGGCCTTCGGGATAGCTGACACGTGAGCGAGCGAGGCGAGTTTCGAGCGACATCGCGTCGTAGTTCATCGACATCGCACCGCCAAACTGGCCCTGAACGAGCGATACAAAGAAATTCTGGAACGACCTAAATCGGGCGACGCTGCCGCGTTGATTGAATATTACAAAAAGCAGTCTGCCGTTTTTTGTGCTTACCTCGCCTGCCAGAGCGCTGACGCCGCCATCGGTGTTGCCGAGCGTACCGGTTTTTCCGACAACGCTGCCGCGCGAGAAATCGCTATCAAAACGGCCTTCGAGGGTGCCCTTGTCGATACCTGCCACCGGCATGATGTCGGCGTACGTCATCTTGTATTTTGCCAGGTCTGAACGCAGGGCGCGTAGGAGTTTCATCATTGCGTTTGGTGTGACGCGATTGTAACCGAGGCCGCTCGATGTCTGAAGCGAGAATTCATTGGGCGAGACATTTGCGTTCAAATGTACGAGACGCGAGACCGCGAATGGCCCGCCGACGAGATCGCCGAGGCGTTCGGACAGAAAATTATTTGAGTAGCAAAGCGTCGCCTTTAGTATCTCGCGTATCTGTGTCGACTCGTGCGTAAAGAGAAGCTGCAGCGTGCTCGGCATCGGCTGAACATAAACAGAACCCGTAAACGTCACGCCCGGTACACCGTTAATCTGACCGTATTTTCCTGAGTAAGAAAGGTGATTGAGCCAGGCACGTGTCGCGGCAGCAGAGCGGCGGCCCGAATCCATCGACGCAAAAAGAGTTTGCCCGGAGGCGAGCGACGAACCCGAATAATTCATTACAAAATTATCGGTGACGATCAGATCACCGGTAACCGAGCGGATGCCCATCCGATTCAATTCGTGAGCCAGCGCCACCCCATGCTGGTAGCCAAACATCGGGTCTTTTCCTGAAACATAGACGTTTCCGGTCAATGTTCCAGTGTTACGGTCGATCGCTCCGTCGGTGAAGACGTTCGTGAAGAACCTGTAGTCAGGGCCGAATGTTTTGAGAACGGCGTAGGCGGTCGCGATCTTGACGTTTGAGGCCGGGTTGAACGCAAAATTCGCGTTGCTTTCAATAACAACATTGCCCTCGAGCGACTCAACTAATATGCCCGAATAGCCCGGAATCGCCACGTCGGCCAGCGCGGGGAAAAGCGTCCTGACACTGTTCGTCGCCATCGACGGCATCATGCTCGCCGTTTTCTGAACCAGCGGCGACGGCGTCGCGGATGGGATCCTCTGGACATTAAGATCCTGAAGCATCGGCGGACGCGAACCCTGGCCGAGTGCAAAACTCGAAGCGATAACCATTAGCGCCGTCGCGGCAAAAATCCAATTGAATGGTTTGGTTAGAGATCTCGTCATCAATTTTTCGTCGGCTGGCTTTTTCGACAGGCAGGCTTTCGCGGCACCAAAAGCAACGCTCCTACAATATAGCATATATCGTGGAAAAGATTCCAATATTTTTCTACTGCTCCTGCGGTCGGCCATAATCCGAGGCGAATTTAAGATGAATTCGCGGGCCTACGGGATGTATTCGAATCACGGCAAGAGCCATGCGACGCTTCGTTCACTGCGTTAGTTCTGCACAGCCATATCCTTTTTTAGCTGGACGATAAACGAACGGACGGCGGTGGCCTCGGAGCTGGTCGGGAAGATGCGGAGGAATTCTTCGTAGGTGGCGATGGCTTCGGTGTACTTTTTTTGGCGCTCGTAGATGAGGCCGAGGAGTTGGTATATGACGACCGTGTCGGGGGCGCCGGAGAGTTGTTTGAGAGCGATTTTTAGATGTTTGGATGCTTCGACGTAGTTGGCGGTTTCGTTTTCGAAATCGCCGGAGCCGCCAAATCCCTCGGCTTTTTCTTTATAGAGCAGACCGAGACCGGTGTAGGCTTCTGGCTGGAAGCCTTTGCCCTCGGTGATCGCGCGTTTGAAGGCCGCAATGGCCTTTGTCTCTTCGCCGTTGTCCTTATGGATGCGGCCCTCGATGGCCGATGCCTCGGCAAAGCCGGGACGCAGTCGCCGTGCGGCGGTCAATGCTTTTGCCGCCTCGTCCGTGTCGCCGGCCTCGGACAGGACGCGCGCCAAACCGATATAGGCGTCGGGATAATTCGGCCGCGCTTTTACCGCACGGCGGTAGGCATCTGTTGATTTCTCGCGGTCATCGGTGGTCAAACGCTCGCCCTCCTGGTAGGCAATCTCTGCAGCGTCATCCGTTTTGATTAGCGAGACGGCGATCTCACCTTTCTGCGTCGCCGCGAGCGGCTGAGTCTTTTCCCTGTATCCGTCGGCACGTAACCTGAGAGTGTGGGCCCCCGAAGAGACGGTCTTGATCTCCAGAATTCCCGCCTTGTCTGTCTTGCCGTAACGAATGCCGTCGATCCATATAATCGTCCCGGGTTCGGTCGAAATCTTGACCGTGCGGAATTGGGAGTGTTCTGAAAACCGTTTCGTCTGCGAGAAGATCGGAATCGAAAAAACGAAGCTCGACACAAAGACTACTAACAAAATGGGTTTCAGAATACGAGGTTTCATAGAGACGATTTTATTCTTCGACGGCAAAAACCAACAATGAGTTGTGTAGAATTTTAACCGATGCGGGAATATTCATCCGATACGTCCAATTCGGGAAGCTCATCAGATCGGCCATCGCCGTCGCGATCGTCGGCAAACAGCAGCTTGATTAGGGGCGGAGCGATCACCGTGGTCGCTACCGCCATAAACAGCACGGCCGCAAAAAATGGCTTGCCGATGGCACCCAATCCGAGACCGATCTGGGCTACGACTATGCCGACCTCACCGCGCGGCACCATCCCGATACCGATCTGCGCCATCTCGCGTTTTTTCATTCCAAAGGCGCCGAGGCCGCATCCGACAAACTTGGTGGCGACGGCGATCAGAGTCAGGAGAATCGCAAACGTGACGACCGCCGGATCGCCAAATATTTGCAAATCGAGCTGCATTCCAATATTGACGAGGAAGAATGGAACGAGAAATTCCGTGACGCCGGAGGTGAGGTGGTGCATCTTGTGGTTTTCCTCGGTCGCTTCGGCGAGTGCCATGCCGGCCAGAAACGCACCGATGATCGCCGCGACTCCAACGTAGCTCGACGCGACCGACAGCCCAAGGCAAAGTATCAATCCGAGCGTGAAAAACGGCTTGCCAAGCCGCAGCCGCTGAATAAACGGAGCGAGGCGATTGATGATATGAGAGCCGACCAGGGCCACAAAAACCGTGAACAGGATAGCCGCCAACGCCGTTTTTGCAAGCCCGGCGTAACTAATGTCGCCCTGGCTAACCGCCGATACGAGCGACAGAATAATAAGGCCGAGAATATCGTCGATTACCGCCGCGCCCAGGATGATCCGGGCAGTTGGCGTGTCGAGCAGACCCATGCCGCTCAATATGCGGGCCGTGATGCCGACGGATGTCGCGACCAGAGCGGCCCCGATTAACATCGATTCGACAAACGAGCCGCCCCACGCCATGGCTATGAAATATCCTGCCGCAAACGGCAGCACCACGCCGAGGACGCCGACCGTTACCGCCCGCCGTCCGACTTGAAAAATAGCCTGCGGTTTTGTCTCAAGCCCGACATTGAATAGAAGAAAGATGACCCCGAACTCGGCAAGAATATTTATAATCGCCGACGGCTCGACCCATCCCAAAAGAGCCGGGCCGATCACCACGCCCGCAAGTATCTCCCCGACAACGGCCGGCTGCCTGAGCCGCTCAAAAACCTCTGCCATCAGTTTCGCGGCCGCAAGCATGATAAACAGATCAAGCAGTATCGCGGCGTTTTCTATATTTGCGGCAAGGATAATCGGCATCTTGGCGTCTAAAACAATGGAACCTGGGAAATGTTTAGTTTATCAGCCCGCCCGGGATTTGTGAGAGCCCGCACGGCGACGTTGCGCGCCGAGCCTTGATTTTTTTGTGCGCGAAACTATAATCAGATATTCGTGGCTGGGTAGCTCAGCTGGTTAGAGCGCGGGATTCATAACCCCGAGGTCGAGTGTTCAAGTCACTCTCCAGCCACCATTTATGTCCGACGATCGACGGCTCAGGGGCCGTCTTTTTTCGTGTCAAAAAGTTTTCTTGACAAACTTCCCC
>JANPCJ010000259.1:0-3692 GCA_031430895.1 Chloracidobacterium sp.
ATTGTCGCTGACGCGACAACTATCGCGACGGTTTGTGTCCCGTGGGTTGAACGGTGCTTCGAGTCGTCGATAAACAGGAGGCTAATATATGTCCGAGTCCGAATTCAAACGTCGCGAATTCCTTATTGGGATGGCTGGTGCCGGTGTTGGCGCTTGGCTTACCGTCAACGCCGCCGAGTTGAGTGCGATATCCGCTCACGCCGCGTCCGTCGCCCCGGACGAACCCTACGAGTTTTTCACGCCCGAACAGGCGCGTGAGTTCGAGGCGATCAGTGCTCAGATCATCCCCACGAACGAAACGCCGGGTGCGCGTGAGGCAAATGTCGTCCGGTTTTACGACCGCTATATCACCGCCATTGTGCCGAAGGAACGGCTCCAGTCTGTCAGGGACGGCTTGAAGAACAACTTCAAGATGCTCGGAGACACAGTGGCGGAAAAGACTCCCGGCAATCGTTTGTTCGTGGCGCTCGGCGACACCGAACAGATGGCATTGGTGACGGCGTTGGAAAAAACAAAGCCGGCTTTATTCAATTTTTTCCGATTCTGGACAATGTTAGCCATGTTCTCGCACCCGAAGCACGGAGGAAACACCAATCAGGTGGGTTGGAAGCTTATCGGGTTTGAGGATCGAGACTCTTGGGAGCCTCCTTTCGGTTATTACGACCGTGAAGCAGCGAAGATCGAAAAAACTTCGAATGCTAAGGCCGTATCGGGCCATACCCATCACAAGACGGCGGCTCCGGCGCCCTTGCGGCGCATGAAAACGTATCGTCCGACCGACGAAGTTGATTTCGTCATCGTCGGTTCGGGTGCGGCGGGCGGCGTCATGGCACACGAGCTGGCGCGATCCGGCTTCTCCGTCGTCGTCCTAGAACAAGGCCCGTGGCTCACCGAGAAGGACTTTAGCCACGACCCGCTAAACGCTCGCTATCATCCCGAAAAGAGTCTGAACCAAACGGCCGACCAGCCGCAGACACGCCGCGCCAAAGATGGAGACACCGCCACGAAAGGCCGACACATCGACTATGGCCGCGTCGTCGGTGGCGGCACGGTCCATTTCACCGGGAACTATTGGCGCTTTCCCGAGATCGAGTTCGAGCAGGCGACACGCCTCGGCGTCCCAGACGGCTCGAGCATGGAGGATTGGCCTATTACGTACAAGGAATTGGAAAGGTACTATACCAAAGTCGATTGGGAGATCGGAGTTTCGGGCAAAGCCGGATACTCCTTCGAGCCGCCGAGGAGCAAGGGGTATCCTGTTCCCCCGCTGCCGATCAAGTCCGAGGGTGTGTTGTGCGAACGCGGTGCAAAGAAACTCGGCTGGCACGCCTGGCCGGCGCCGTTGGCAATCCTCTCACGCCCCTACCGCGGGCGTGCCGCCTGCGTAAATTGCGGCCCGTGCGTTTATTTTGGCTGCGAGGTGCAAGCCAAGTCGAGTACCCTCGTCACCATGATACCGGGCGCCGTCGCGACTTCGCGGTGCGAGATCAGGCCCAATAGCTACGTCCGCAAGATCGAGATGGGTCCGAACGGCCGCGTGATCGGCGTCACCTATTTCGACAAGGAAAAAAAAGATGTCTTCCAGCGCGCAAAAGCGGTAGTGCTCTCAGCCAACGGCGTCGAGACGCCAAAGCTCCTGTTGCTTTCGGCGACCGGCGCGTTCCCAAACGGTCTTGCCAATTCGAGTGGGCAGGTCGGACGCAACATCATGTTCAACGGGGGCGGCAGCGCAGCTGCTCTGTTCGATCAGGATATCAATGGCTGGAAGGGCGCCGACGTATCACGCATCATTTGGGATTTCTTCGAGGTCCCCAAGGGCACCGGTCTTTACGGCGGCGGCGGACTGGATATGCGCAGCATCCACGATCCACTGGACGGCGGCCGGACGTGGCCGGGTGAACCTCGTTGGGGGCTTGCGTGGAAGAAGGTGGCCAGGGATCGTTTTAATAGGAATGTTCAGGCTCTCACCCATTCAACCTCACTGCCGGTTTCGACCAATCGCATCGATCTCGACCCCGTCGAGAATGATGCGTGGGGTCTCTCGGTGCCGCGCATAACTTTCACCGGGCATCCGCTGGATATTAAGCTCAAGCAGTTTTTCAACGATCGCGCACGCGAACTGCTGCAAGCGGCCGGCGCCGCGAAAGTCACGGATCCCCGAGTGGCGACCGCTGACTCGGGTGGCGGAGAGCATCTGCTCGGCACCTGCCGCATGGGGAAAGATTCAAGGACATCCGTTATCAATGCAGATCACCGCGCACACGATGTTCCGAACCTTTTCATCGTCGACGGCAGCAGTTTCGTCACCTCGGGCCGCGGCCAGCCGACCTTGACCATCCAGGCCCTGGCCTTCCGCGCCGCCGAGCGAATCGCCCGCCTGGCGAAGGCCGGGAGCATTTAGAAGGAAAGTCCGTATCCGATCCCGTGACGATGGCGCCAGTCCCGCGGATTCATCCACGAGACGACCCAATCAAAACTGACCCTCGGCGATATGAGGACAAGATTATGAAAAAACTTTTGACGACCGCTTGTTTGTTTGTCGTGACTGTCATTGCGATTCTGTCTTTCATCGCCCCGGCGGTTTTGGGCCAGAAGAATTCACGCGGTAAGGAGGAGGAAGCGATCCGTCAAGTCCTGGCGCGGTTCGAGGAGGCTTTTGAGAAGCGCGATGTCCGGATTTACGCGATGAGCTTTGTCGAAGACGCGGATTGGGAAAACGCTTTTGGCAGTCGTGAAAGCGGGCGCGCGAATATCGAGAAACGACTCACCGGCGTTTACAATATCTTCCCGCAAGCCAGGCAGCAAATTGTAGAGCTGCGTATTCGCTTCATCACCTCCGATGTAGCCGTGGCGGACGTTGACAGGGAAATATTCGCAACGGTTAGCGCGGAAAGCGGTAAAAAGCTCCCGCCGAGAAAGGTCCGCACCACCCACGTTTTTAAGAGAAAGAAGGGCAGTTGGCGGGTCGTGGTCATTCGCGTCGCGGACTTGCGCAGTCCCCAGGATGTGCAGTAGTTCTGAAGCGTTGCATTACATTCGGTCGCCATCGGCGACCAACATTAAAGCCTGGGGTGCAATGAGCGAAGCGAGTGGAACCCCAGGTCAGGTGGCACAAGAATCGTCGGTCGCTGAAGGCGACCTACAAACAGCGAACGGCCGTTGCTCCCTTTCAGGGAGCGGGTCACTTCCTTTGTTCTTACCTAGGGTTCCGCCAAACCGGCTCCACCCTAGGCTTTAATGTCCGTCGCCGTTGGCGACCTATGGGGATTCAGCGTCCCGTCAACATTGGCACTAGTGAGGAAACAATTATGAAAAAACTTCTGACCACCGCTTGTTTGTTTGTCGCGACTGCGGCGGCGATGTCGTGCGCTTATCCGACGCCTCCGCCGATCGCCGTCAGAGAGGGGCCGCCGGCTCGGATTGAATGGCTTTTGGGACCTGGCGCGCTGCTCAATGCAGTGCATTTGACAGAACCCGGTGTTGGCGCCGCGGTCGGGGAACAGGGGGCGATCCTTGTAACAAGCGATGCGGGCGTGAACTGGACTACGGTTGAAAGCGGAACCGATAAATCGCTTAGGGGCGTGGCGTTTGCGGACGATTTGAACGGCGTCGCCGTTGGCGCCGGCGGCATAGTGCTGCGAACCGGTGATGCCGGACAGTCGTGGGCCGCGATCGGCACCGGCCTGGAGTCG
>JANPCJ010000260.1:0-2136 GCA_031430895.1 Chloracidobacterium sp.
CGTTGGGAAAGACTCGCCAGTCCTTTGGGGTTGCGGCCGATCTCATCCAGCGTGACATCACAGATGGTCCGTCCGCCGCGGCTGGTGAATTCCCGCACTTCGTTCACCAGCAGGTCTTCATCGTCAATCACAAATTCATAGCCGCTGTAGTGATCCATTGCATCGAGGAAGAGATGCTCATGGGTCTGTGTGACACCCATTTCTTCCGGGCGAATGGTGCCGAGGACCGTGATCACTTCGCGGGTTTGTAAATCGCTGTTTGGGGTGCTTCAGGTTTCCTGGACAGTCCAGTGTCTTATTTTCCGGGGGTGGGTTGGGTTTCAAACTGGGCGGGGGTGACGTACCCCAGCGAGGAATGCAATCGCTCGGCGTTGTAATACCGGATGTAACTCGACAGCTCTCGGATCGCTTCGGCGCTGTTGCGGTATTCGACCAGTTCCAGTTCCGTTTTGATCGTCCCGAAGCACGATTCCATGAACGCGTTGTCATAACAGTGGCCCGCCGCGCTCATGCTTTGTTGGATCCCCGCACGTCGCAGCACGTCACGATATCGGCCCGACGCATACTGACCGCCGCGGTCGGTGTGATGGATCAAGCCGACTCCCGGTTGGCGTTCGCGGATCGCCCGTCGCAGCGCGCCGAGGACCAAGCCATCATCCATCGTCAGGCCGAAGTCCCAGCCGACGATCCGGCGCGAAAACAGATCCATCAGCAGCGCGAGGTAACCAAAGCGTCCCTGCGATGTTCTCGTGGCCAGCGTGATGTACGTGATGTCACCGACCCACACTTCATCCACCTTGAAAGGTGCCTTTCTGTCTTTCAGCAGGTTTTCGTTGTATCCCAAATGATGCCGGCTCTCGGTCGTCCGCGGCTTGAACGACTTCGGCTGAATCGCGTGCAAACCCTGGTTTTTCAGGAGTCTGGCGACCCGCGCGACGCCACAGGCAATCCCTCGTCGCGCCAACTCCATCGCAATTCTCCGTGCTCCGTAACGTCGACGATGATGCCAGAAGATGTCGATAATCTCCGGCGTCAACTCCCGATCCACTGCTGCTCTGTGAGACTCTTCCTCGGATCGCCAGGCGTAGAAACCCGACCGACTCGCTTCGAGCGCATCGCACACCGCCGACGCCGCGAAACCTTCCGTCAGCACGACCTGATCGATCCCGGCGTACACGTCTCTCACCCGTCGCGGCCGAAAATGGAGAGCGCTTTTTTTAGGATGTCACGCTCGCGTTCGACGCGCCGCAACTCCGCTTCCAGCTCCCGCACGCGACCGTCCAGCCCCGTCGCCGCCGGGCCGCCCTGGAGAATCGCTTCTCGCTTCCAACGATACAACACATTCGGACTCGACAGCCCCAGCCGCTTGCAGATCGAGCTCGCCGAGTGACCATCCAACAGCATCTGCACCGCCTCGGCCTTGAACTCGTCCGCAAACCGCCGACGCTTCGGACGGTCATGCTGCTTCACCTTCAAAGACGCCTTTTTCGACATCGGCTGGCTCTCCTGAATCCCTCCAGAATAAGCCACTCGACTGTCCGAAAAACATGAAGCAGGTCAATTGGCCTCAAGAAGTTGAAGTCTGAAGTTGCTCGTTTGACGAAGTGAAAAGCATTGTTGAAAATCCGCGTAATCTGGACCGGAAAATCGGTTTCAAACTCGGTTGCCCGCCCGCTTGTTCGACGCTCGGCCAACTCGACCGCGACCCGTGGAAAGATCGTGAGCCGTTCCTCTTGACTGTATAGCACTCCGCTATACAACTTCGTCAGGAGACGCACCCGCATGGCCAAGCCGCGCAGTACGAAATCGCCCCGGCGGACACCCGCCAGCCCGCTCGTCGTGCGTCTGGATGAAGAGAGCAAGACCATGCTGACGCAGGCGGCGGAATTGCGGCGGATCAGCGTCAGCGATTACGTCCGCACGCTCACGGTGGCTCAGGCCCGGCGCGAGGTCGCCTCCGCACGGGATCAAACGTTGTCGTTGACTCCCGCAGAGCAACTGGCTTTCTGGCGTGCGCTGCAAGCGACCCCGAAATTGACGCCCCGCCAGCGGCAACTCGGTTCGCTGTTGCGTGGTCGGTCGTGAGCGGCTTCGGTACCCCTTCCTGACGGCCGAGTCTGGCGCAGAGTGCGGTCC
>JANPCJ010000261.1:0-12280 GCA_031430895.1 Chloracidobacterium sp.
ATCGCACCTGAGTTCACATCCTTATGGATGGCTCGCGCCTGCTCCTTACCATTTACGATCAGGTGCGACGTTGCCGCCACGATATCGTAGTTGGCTCCAATATTGGTTATTTTTATTCGCTCCCATTCTTCAGTCTCAAGATACGCGTCTTCAAAATTAAATTCGTGATTCAAATTTCTAGCTTCATTAAACGAAAACGGCAATTCACCCTTTAATTGAAGGAAGTTCGTTAGTATATTTCCGCTTTTGCCATAAACTTTAATTTCGTCCTCAAGTCCATGTAATGTGGTTGTGGCCGATGAATTGGCGGAACGATTCGATCATGCGGCCGACCTGGTCGGGTTCGTTTATCAGTTCGTGATAGGTTTCCTCGGCCTGGCGGTTCCAGTGCCACGTGTCCTCGAACGCCGTTATCTGCGATTCGCTGTCGCTGCCCGATTCGTTGCGAAACAGCACGTTGTAATTGCGGTTCGAATTAAACGGCGGGTCGAGATAGATCAGATCGACCGACTCGTCCTTGATGTAATCGCGGAGAATCTTAAGATTGTCGCCGTAGTAAAGAGTGTTCATGGGATATGCACCGAAAATGTAGCATTAACCGTGTGCGGGTGGCAAGGGAATGCGTAACGCTCAAGCGATAACGTCGTTCGACGCTTCGCAGATTTCAAGACATCTGATTCAAACCATTTCGAGCAGGCACGGGCGGCGCTCAAAACCTGTTCTTTTATCGCCCGTCATCCCAGCCCGGGACCGATTTCGTCACCGTGCACTGGGGCGTAGCGGGCGATAAGGCCGTCCACGGGGATTTTGACGGCGACGGCAAACTGGACGCCGCAGTCTTCCGGCCTTCTAATAACCTGTGGTATATACGCCAAAGTTCTGACGGCCGGATCCGCTATGAAAGTTGGGGTCTCGCCTCGGACAAATTCGTTCCGGCCGACTACGACGGCGATGGCAAGACCGATCTCGCTGTCTTCCGGCCCTCGAACGGTGTCTGGTATATCAAAAACAGCCTGACCTCGACGGACACCGCAGTTCCGTTTGGAATGCCAACGGACGTTCCGACGCCGGGGGACTATGACGGTGACGGCAAGGCCGATCTTTCGGTGTTCCGGGCCTCGGACGGAAACTGGTATCGCCAAAACAGCGCGAACGGCGTGTTTTTCACACACCCATTTGGCAAAAACGGCGACCGACCCACCCCGCGGTAGCACAGGCTGTTAGTCAGTTCACGGCGGAGGTTCAGCCTTGGAGAGCTGAGTTTACTGATTTACCGGTGTCGCCTCGATAAATCTTGGCAACGCGAAACCCTGGTTTAGATAGACGCCGAATTCGGTGCCGGATTTTACTTCGGCATCTTTGCCTTTGGTAAAGCGGTCGCCGAGGAAGCCGGCGCCGGCGCCGATTATGCCGCCGATCAAGGCTCCTTTGCCGCCGCCGATGGCGGCTCCGAGGACCGCACCGCCGGCACCACCGCCGCCGATGAAGATCAGTTTGCGGTTTTTCATTTTCTTGCCGCCGGCCGTGCCTTCGTTATCGCTGCTCGTATTGCCTTCGAGTTCGGTCAACGAGCCGTTGATCGAGCGGGTGCGGCCGTTTGGCAGACGGACGGAAATAAAGCTGGCGTCGATCGAGCCGGGCTTGCCCTCATTTGCCGCCCGGGTGACGGTGTCTACGCGACCCGTCAATGTGCTGCCAGTCGGGATGACCACTACTCCGTTGGTCGAATAGACCGGTTCGGTCACGGTGGCCGTGAAGGTGTTGCCGACCGCCGCCGTTTTGGAGCTGATCGTTTTGTTCATGCGGACACGCACAACCGTTCCCGCATCCACCGCGTAAACCGGTATCGTTGGCACGACAACTGTTTTCTTAACGGGAACCTTTCGCTTTAGGACGGGTTTTCTCTTCTGACCAAAGGCGTCGCTCGCGCCAAACACCAGAAATAACGCCAGTATGGCCCAAATGCTTTTTACATTTAATATTCTTTTCATTTTATTCGTTCTCCTCGCAAGTCTTATTTGAACATCCCGGCCGGCATTTTGGCCGCAGTTTTGATTCACAATCATAGGATTCGTTGCATCAAAAAAGAGCCGGTCGAATTAGGTGCAATCAACGAAAGAATATCACCATCTAAGCTTTGAACAGAAATGCGCTCGTTTTTTTGAAATCCGGGGCTATTGGAAGTATATTCTGAACGTCGATTAGAAGTTCATAAATCTCCAATCCTGCCTTGGCCCCCGGTTTCAAATCCGGGGGTCAAGTCATTTAAGGACACAGTTTAACAAGTTTTAGCAGGAGCCTTTCCACTATGCAGCTATTAGCCCCGACGTTTCTCCTTTTCGCTCTGAACCTGCTTGACGCATTATTGACCATAGTTTGGGTGCGAAGCGGCGTGGCGACCGAGGGGAATCAGTTAATGGCCGGCCTGCTGGATATAGGGAACGGGCCGTTTCTCGGGGTCAAGATCGCCATCGGAGCGGTGGCGGCGGTCGTGTTGTTCAAATGGGGCCATCGTCCGTTAGCGAGATACGGGCTGGCGGTTGCATTGGCAGTCTATCTTGGGTTGATGGGCATTCATGTATTTACCGGGCTTGCGGCATTCGGCTACGTTTCAAATACAGCCATGCAGGAGTGGGCGGATTTTTCCGGTCATATTCTCGCGACGGTTCTCTAGTCTCTTCAATTCACTGCATCGTCCTGCCCTGAGTTTCAAAAAAAGGTTGGGCAATTCGGATCAAGGCCAGTTGGCCTCCAACGGTCCTGCGGCTGCGCCGCCCCTCCGGGGCCGATAATTACTGGCCAATGCGACGATCGGGCGGAGGACGGCGGCATAGCCGCATCAAAGTTGTGACGGCTGCCGGCGAAGCACAGCTTCGCCGCAAATCGACGGGCAAAGCCCGAAAAGCGAGTTTTGACACGTCCTCTAACGCGCGGGCTTGTGCAAATCTCGACTCCGCCAAAATGAAACATCGAGCCATTCTTTTTCGTAATAAATACACAACGCGGGAATGTTTTTGAAGCATCAAAAACTTGCTATTCTATTCTTTTGCGTGAGGGGAAAAGATTATGACCAAAAATCCTGTTTATCAAATTTCGGCACGTCAGATATTGCTGCTCGCTTTGGCGTCGGCCCTGATTGCGGTCGGGTCTACGGCTGTGGTTTACAATCTTAGCGGTTTGTGGCCGCGCGATGGCGGTTCCAACATCGCTTTGGCCGAAACGGCTCCGCCAACGACGATTTCGGACCCGTCGCAGGTTTCCGATGAGCAAAACAGCATCGAGGTTTACAAATCCATTAGTCCGGGCGTTGCGTTTATCAACACGACCTCGGTCTCACGCGACTGGTGGGGCGAAACGCAGGAGGGCAAGGGCAACGGGTCGGGGTCGATCATCGACTCGAGCGGCCACATTCTAACGAATTATCACGTTATCGAGGGCGCGCAGAAACTAACCGTCAGTTTTGGAGGCGACAAGGTGTATCCGGCGAAGGTCATCGGTGGCGATCCGGACACTGATCTCGCCGTTATCAAGATCGACCCGCCGGCTGGCATGACCATCGTGCCGCTTGGCGATTCTGACAGGCTCGTTGTCGGGCAAAAGGTGCTGGCGATCGGCAACCCGTTCGGCCTCGACCGTACGCTAACGACCGGTGTTATTTCAGGACTCCAGCGTCCGATACGGTCAAAGCCGATGCCCGGCGCCCCGACTGGACGGCCGATCGATGCGGCGATACAAACGGATGCCTCGATCAATCCGGGTAACTCGGGCGGACCGCTCCTGGACAAATTTGGTCGAATGATCGGGATCAATTCTCAGATACTCTCGCCCGCGGGCGGCTCGGTCGGTGTGGGATTTGCCATACCGGTCAGCACCGCGAAACGCGTCATCCCGCAGCTCATACAATTTGGCGAAGTAAAACGGCCGAAGCTCGGCGCGGGTGTTTTGAGCGTGGCGAGTCTCAATGAACAGGGCGTCCGTCTTCCCGTTGAAACCGGCCTGGTTATTCGCAACGTGGCGCAGGGGTCGAGCGCGGCTAACGCGGGTCTGCGAGGACTGTCGCAGGATTCTTCCGGCGAGGTGGCCATCGGCGACATCATTACGACTATTGATGGCGAAAAAATGACCGACCTCGACGACCTCTATCGTTTCTTGGACAAAAAGCAGATAGGCGACACTATCCAGGTCGCGGTGTATCGCGGCGGCGGCATGACCACGATTCCCGTCCGTCTACTGGCGGCCCAGCCAAGCAGCCGACCGACACGGAGAATACAGTAGCCGTTGAGGTTGAGGTAAGATCGACAGCGAGCGCACCCGCTCGCTGTCTTTTTTTATGGAAGAGTTGAACGATTTCTACAATGACGGTTTCGGCTGGATTTGCCGTCCCTGCGAGCGGGAACTCATCGTCATTGAACCGAAGCCTCAAAAACATTCCCGCGTTTTTCAGGAAGGCGAAGCCGAAAGCAAGAATCCGGTGTTATCAAATGTCGCTCTCGCCAGATGGACCGACAAAACACGCCGGTTTCTTACTTGTCCTCGTTGCGGTTTGACCGAAGCCGTCGAGAAATCATGATCCTATTGAATCCGGCAGTTCCACACTTTAGTCGACTGCCGATCTTCCGTGTCGTTCCGTGTGATCCGTGGTTTCCTGAATCTGGAAGAGCAGACCCCGGAACACACGGAGCGCGGATCGTCGGCTTGATCGCGGGTTGGATTGAGTTATACCTTTACCCTAATGCATGTTAAATTGTAGCTAATGCTGCAAAAAGAGCTCGAAACAGCGGTCGCTCTCGCCCGCCTTGCCGGGGAAAATGTACTAAAACATTACGCGGCCGGATTCGTGACCGAGCACAAGATCGGTGCGGACAATTTCAGCGAGCCGGTTACGATAGCGGACCGCGAGGCGAGCCGGATAATTGTCGATGGTCTGGCCGCGGCATTTCCTGACGACGCTATATTGTCCGAAGAGGAAGCGGACGATTTTGAACGGCGGCTCTCGAAACGCCGAGTTTGGATAATTGACCCGATCGACGGAACCTCGGGCTTCGTCAATCATGACGGCGATTTTGGCGTCCAGATCGGCCTCGCCGAGGATGGCGTTCCGGTTGCCGGCGTCGTTTACCTTCCGTTCCATGACTCCATCGGTTATGCCGTCAAGGGCGGCGGGTCATTCATCATTTCGAATGGCGATGGACCGGTTCGCGTTCACACCTCGGATACGAGCTCTTTTGGCGAGATGACTCTCGCCGTTTCGCGCAATCATCCGAGTCCGCGTATGGCGCGGATCATCCGGCATTTTAACTTTTCAAAGACCGTCAAACGCGGCTCCGTAGGTTTGAAGACCGGACTAATCGCCACAAAAATCTGTGATGTGTATATACATCCAAGTCCATGGACGAAGCTTTGGGACACTTGTGCGCCGCAGATAATTCTCGAAGAAGCGGGCGGGCGGCTGACCGATCTGTTTGGCTCCGAAATGCGTTACGACCAAGCCGATCTGCAAAACCGGAACGGCATCGTCGCGACAAACGGCGCGGCCCATCAGTCCGTCGTCGAGCATCTAAAACCGGTGCTGGCCGAATTTGGTCGAGTGCCCTTCAAAGCGGCTGACAAGGCAAAATAGGCATGGTTGGCTAACAATATCGACAAAATTCCTAAAATACTCTCGCTTTTAGATGTTTTTAGCTACTTACAGAAGAATTTTGTTGTTTTATCACGGGCTGATGTGCTAAAAATACTCTTCAAGTAGTTTCTGCGAGCACACAAGCTAAATTATACAAGGACAATAATTACGTGAATACCGAAAGCAGCGTTACCAACGCGACGGCTCTGGCCGCCGAAAAATCGGTCGTTTTTGCGGGCGACTATATTAACAAACTAGCCGGCGAGCAGATCGAATACGAATGCAAACGGCGAATAGATGCGGGCTGTAAGCATTTGGTGGTAAACTTTTCTAAAACCGAGATCGTCAACAGCATCGGAATCTCAATTCTCCTTGGCGTTATCGACAATGCCTCTACTAACGGAGCGACCGTTGTGTTTTCGGATGTCCGGGAAGAAACGATAGAGCTATTCGACATGCTGGGCTTAACAAAACACGTCACTATTGCTTAAAGGGTTGAACACAATGGCGGAACATGATCACAAGCTAATCCATGCTTTCGGCGCCTTGGCCGAACTCGGTCAGGAAGTTACAAACAAGAATAACTTCCAGGAGACGATCCGAACGTCATTGCATTTGATCTCGGGCGCGCTTGGCATAATGCGCGGAGCGGTGGCCAGATATTCGCGATTTGCTCACGAATTGAATATGCTGGCTGTGCGCGGGCTCGGGGATGATTTTCCGCTTAGTTTGTCGCTTTGCACCGAAGATGAGCGCCAGTTTCTGACGAATGGCTTGAACCCGATCGAGGTTTCTCAGGCTAAGGTCCTACCGTTTTTTCAGGTTTACGACAACAGCTTTGAGCGGCGGCGGCTTGAGATGTTTGTTCCGCTTGTTGTACGCGACGAGATTGTGGGGGCGATATTTCTGGGCGAAAAGGCGACGGGTGAACCGTATACAAATTACGATAAGGAAATCGTCTGCGCGATGGGACGGCACATCGGCGTCGCCATCGTCCAACGCAACCTAATGGCCGAAATCGAGCGTCACGCCGAGGAAAACCGTCAGCTTTTCGACGAGATGCGTTCGACCTATCATGACACGGTCAAAGCCTTTGCCGCAGCTATCGATTGCAAGGACAAATACACCGAGGGCCACTCGGTGCGCGTCGGTAAATTCTCTGAGATCATCGCGACCGAACTCGGTTGGGGCAGCGATGCGGTCGAAGGGGCTGCGGTCGCCGGGTATCTTCACGATGTGGGCAAACTCACCGTCGAACGCAAGATAATCAATGCCCCGTACAGAATAAACGCAAAAGAATCAGCCGAGCTAAACAAGCACCCGGCCGTCGGTTACGAGATACTCCAGCCCATTCACCATCCGTACACCGACGTGCCGCTGGCGGCCAAATATCACCACGAACGCCTCGACGGACGCGGCTATCCCGACGGACTGTACGACCGTGAGATCCCTTTCATCGCAAAAGTGGTAAATCTTGCGGATTCATTCGACGCCATGACGACCGACCGTCCGTACAAAGCGCGTCGTCCGGCCAAAGATGTCGTCGAAGATTTGAAATTAAATGCCGGAAAGCAATTTGCGCCAGAGCTTGTCACCTCGTTTCTCGGCGGAATGCTAAAGGAACTAAAGGGTGATGATCGGAAGAAACGATTCCGTCGCCTACTCGGCCGTGACTATATGGAAGCCGACGGTATTGTGGAAAAACTGCAGTCCACTCTGAATGAAATGGCGCCCACGACACCGATGACCTACGTCGCCGCCGCCTCTATTGGCGACCGACCCGTTCACTAAAAGAATATCCTAGGCCTGGCCGCTGCTTAAAAGCTCGACAAATTTTTTGGCGGCTAGTGACAGATTCCGGTCGCTGCGATGGATCACGCCGACCGTTCGCACCCAGTATTTTTCAGCCAGTTGAATTACCGCCAGGCTGCCCGATTTCTTTGCCTCAATAACGGCCGGTTCTGGCAGGATCGCCAGGCCAAAGCCGACCTCGACGGCACGTTTGATCGTCTCGATGTTGTCAAATTCGGCGACCTTCTTCACCTCGACGCCGTGGGTTTTGAATATTTTATCCATCGCCTTTCTGGTCGGCACATCGCGTTCGAACAATACAAAATCTTCGCCGTTAAGATCGCTCACCTTCACCCTGGCGCGTTTGGCAAACTTATGGTCGAGCGGTGCGATCAAAACGAGACGGTTTTCCGGCATTGGCGTGATCGTCAGACCGCGCCGCGGCTCTGGAAAGGCGAGCACCCCGAGCTCAACCGTTCCGCTGAGGACGTCGCGAACCACGCGCGTCGTTCGTGAATATTCAAGGTCGATTTTTGCCGACGGAAATTTTGTCATAAATTCTCTCACCTTCGGCGGCAGTTCGTGCAGCCCTACGCTGTAAACGGTCGCGACCTTGACCGTGCCGCCGATCTTGCCAACCACTCCGCGCAGGCTTTCCTGAAGTTCGGCGTAGGCGGCAAGGACGTTTTTTGATTCGCGGAAGAATACTTCGCCCGCCGGTGTCAGTTTAACTTCGCGGCGTCCGCGTATTCGCTCAAGGAGGCGGCGTTTAAATTTGTCTTCAAGCGTACGTATTTGCTGGCTGACAGCGGACTGCGTAACGAAATTTCGTTCGGCGGCGAGTGAAAAACTCTCGAGATCGACAAGGTCGCAGAAAACTTTTAGCGTTTCGATATGCATATCTTGATTAGTAACACTGCTTAATCACCACAATATTTTTCATTTTACCTTATTTTCTGTCCGGCGTATCATAAAAATAATAGATCACGGATTGCCGAAAAATGTTTTTACAATTAGAATTTCAGGAAATCAATCCGTAATTCACGACTGCCCAGGATGGCGATAAAATTCTCGAACACCTTTCTTCTGAGAAAGCTGCACCAGCTAACCGGCATTGTACCGCTCGGCATGTTTTTCTTTGTCCACATGTTTACAAATTCGTCGGCGCTCAATGGTGCCGAGAGTTTCAATGACCATGTAAAAGACATCCACGGGATTCCTTACCTTCTGCTCATCGAGATTTTCGGCATTTTTTTACCGCTGGTGTTTCATTCGGTTTACGGCATTCTCATCTCCGCCGAGGCTAAGCCCAACATCCTTAACTACGGCTATGGTCGAAACTGGTTTTATATTTTCCAACGCGCGACCGGAATATTTCTGTTCTTTTTCCTTTTATTTCATATATTGAATTTCAGATTTGGCCTGATACCCGGCTTGAATTTGACGCCAATCGCCGGAAACGCAGATCTGGCGTACTCGATCGTTTCGGCCGAGTTTCAAATTACCTGGGTGCTGATTCTTTACATATTTGGGGTGGTCGCCACCGCGTGGCATCTGGCATATGGCTTCTTTTTGTTCGCCGTCGATTGGGGCATCGTCATCGGCGAAAAGGCCCAGAGCATCGTGCTGAAGGCGTGTCTTAGCCTCGCCGTCTTTCTTTCCGCCGTCGGCGTAAACGCCGCTTTTGCGTTCGTCAGGCCCTGCGGTTTGCTGCCACAGGTTCTTTGCGAAGAGGCGAAGAGTCCGACGGGAGGAGCAAAGCGATAGCAGCAGGCGAGAGGGGGCAGGCTGATATAGATATAATTGATAAAGACGTGGAGGTAACTATGCAAAATACTGTTGCGGAACGGATGACGTTTGCTGAAGTGGTGGATAGCGTCGAGCAACTCACGCCCGACGAGCAAGAGTCGATCATCGAAATATTTCAACGTCGGGTGCGTGACCGGCGACGCGAGGAAATTCTGAAGTCTATCGAAGAGTCTCGAAGGGAGTTCGCTGAAGGCAAGCTTGTGCCGTCTACCGTCGATGAAATTATGGAACGCGTCCTGCGATGAAAATAATATCTTCAACTGCTTTCGAGCGGGATTTGCGCCGATATTTGAGGAAGACACATGAGAGCGGGGATGAGGTGAGCAGCACGTTGAGGATGCTTTCTCGCGATCCGTTCTCAGCCAAGCTAAAAACTCATCGATTAAAAGGCCCGCTTAAAGACTATTGGGCGTGTAGCGGAGGTTATGACCTCCGTATCATTTTCGAGTTCACGAAATTTGAAGATGAAGAAATCATTTTGCTGCACTCGCTCGGAAGCCACGATGATGTCTATTGAATTCTTATGCCGTCTAAGTCACTAAAAATAGCAATTGTCGGCGGCGGGCTCGCCGGACTCGCGGCGGCGATGAAGATTGCGGAAGCGGGCCACGAGGTCGATCTGATCTCAGTTGTGCCGGTCAAGCGTTCGCACTCGGTCTGCGCTCAGGGCGGTATCAATGGTGCGGTCAATACTAAGGGTGAGGGCGATTCGCCAGCGAAGCACCTTGACGACACTGTTTACGGTGGAGATTTTCTTGCCAACCAACCGCCGGTCAAACGTATGACCGACATGGCGCCTGAGATAATTTACCTTTTTGATCGAATGGGTGTGCCGTTTTCACGGACTAAAGAAGGACTGATGGATTTTCGCCGGTTTGGCGGAACGCTGCATCACCGCACGGCTTTTTCAGGTGCCTCGACCGGGCAGCAGCTTTTGTATGCACTCGACGAGCAAGTTCGGCGTTACGAAACCACCGGCAAAGTCACAAAGTACGAAGGCTGGGAAATGCTGTCGCTTGTGCTCGACGATCATCAGGTCTGTCGCGGCCTGGTAGCGATGGATTTGCAAAGCCTCTCGCTAAAATCATTCGCGGCCGACGCGGTGATAATGGCGACCGGCGGACCAGGGCTGATATTCGGCAAATCGACAAACTCGATGACCTGCACCGGCAGCGCGGTTTCGGCGTGTTACCAGCAGGGGGCGAAATACGCGAACGGCGAATTTATCCAGGTTCACCCGACCTCGATTCCGGGCGAAGACAAATTGAGATTGATGTCCGAGTCAGCCCGCGGCGAAGGCGGACGTGTCTGGGTGCCCAAAAACACGGCGGACGCGCGGGCGCCGAAAGAGATTCCCGACGCAGAACGCTGGTACTTTCTCGAAGAAAAATATCCAGCCTACGGCAATCTTGTCCCGCGTGACATCGCAACTCGTGAGATATTTCAGGTCTGCCTCGAGGGACACGGCGTAGCGGGTGAGAATCAGGTCTATCTCGATCTGACGCATATTCCGGCCGAGGTATTGACCGAGCGTCTCGGTGCGATCCTGGAAATCTACGAGATGTTCGTTGGCGACGATCCGCGATATGTGCCGATGCGGATATTCCCCGGTGTGCATTATTCTATGGGCGGGCTGTGGGTGGATTTTGAGCAGCGGACGAATATTCCCGGTTTGTTCGCGGCGGGTGAATGCGATTACTCGATCCACGGAGCAAATCGCCTAGGTGCGAATTCGCTCGTTTCTTGCGTTTACGGCGGCTTCGTGGCGGCACCATCTGCCATTGACTACGCCAAGAACGTGGAACGCGGTAATACTGAAACAAATGGTATCCACGACGCCGAGCTAAAGAAACAGCAGGCGATCAACGATGGCATTGTCTCGAACGAAGGCGGCGAAAACCAGTACAAACTGCACGAAGAAATGGGCAAGGTAATGACCGACAACGTCACCGTCGTCCGCTACAACGACCGCCTGAAAGCGACCGACGAGAAACTATTAGAGATACAGGACCGCTTCAAACGTATCTCGATCAACGACTCAAACCTCTGGGCGACCCAAGCGGTGCCGCACGCCCGCCAATTGTCGAATATGCTGCAATTGGCTCGCGTGATTACGCTTGGAGCTTTAAACCGCGACGAATCGCGGGGCGCACATTACAAACCCGATTTCCCGGACCGCGATGATGAGAAGTTTATGAAAACGACGATCGCGGAATACTCGGACGAATCGCCTGTATTTTCATATGAACCCGTTGATGTATCACTCGTCGAGCCGAGGAAGCGGGACTACTCGTCCGGCAAAAAAGCTCCGCAGGTGCTGCAACAGGGCAGCGAGTTAAAGCCAAAAAGCCGCGAAGAAACCAGGCCGCGCAACCCCGCAGAATCGGGGGGAACTTAGGCGGAAAAAGAATAGGTTGAGGGATTCAAAAATGTTCGCTGTGGTGGCTCAGGTTAGGCGAAAATAGGTTTTTAGATATAAAATTCGAGATACTAAAGAACCGCGATGATCAAAATAGAGCAGTTCCGACAATCCATCAAAACTATTTGCCGTGAGCTTTCCCTGCAGAGGCTCGAAGTTGTAGGATCCGCAGCCCGCGACGATTTCAAGGGCGACAGTGATGTGGATGTCTTAGTTAGTTTTCGCGGTGACGAAAGACTGTTCGCGCGTTACTTTGACTTAAAAGAGCGTCTCGAAGAATTATTCGAACGTCCCGTTGACGTTATCGAAGAACGGGCAATAAAGAATCCCTACTTTAGGCGAATGATCGAAAAAGATCGGATCACGCTGTATGGAACGTGACCTCAACACACATCTTTTCGATATCGTAGAGAATTGTAAACGTATCGGCGAATTTGTCGGCGCAATGAACTTTGAAGCGTATTCGAGCGATGAACTAGTTAAATCTGCAGTCGAACGCCGGTTCATAAATATCGGAGAATCGTTAAGTCGGCTCAAACAGATTGATTTGATAATCTTTGGAAAGATCGCTAACGCGCAAAGAATCGTCGGATTTCGAAATGTTCTCGTTCACGGCTACGAATCGGTATCTGACAGGCTCG
>JANPCJ010000262.1:0-5221 GCA_031430895.1 Chloracidobacterium sp.
CCGATCGGCATCGGCCTCGTCACGCCGTCGGGCAAATGGGTAAAGGCCAACCATGCTCTGACTGAAATACTCGGTTATTCCGAAGCCGATTTCCTGGCAACCGATTTCCAGTCCATCACTCTGCCGGAAGATCTCGGGCCAAAGTTGGTCAAAGTACATGAGCTGCTGGCCGGGAAGATCGCAACCTGTCAGATGGAGCAGCGATATATTCACAAGACCGGGCGGACCGTTTGGACGTCGTGGAGCGTTTCGGCCGCCAACGACGCGAAATCGAAACAGCCAAACCTCATCTTTCAGATACAGGACATCACGGACAAAAAAATCGCCGAGGAAAAGCTCCAGCACGAAGCGACTCACGATGCATTGACCGGTCTGCCCAATCGCCCGTTCTTTATGAACAGGCTCGGCGCTGCGCTGGAAATGGCTGGCCGTATCGAGGGTTACAAGGTTAGCGTGCTCTTTATCGATCTCGACCGCTTTAAATATGTCAACGACAGTTTGGGCCATCTGATCGGCGATGAGCTGCTAAAGGAAATTTCCTCGCGCTTGCGGGAATGCCTGCGGCCATCCGATCTCGTCGCCCGGCTTGGCGGAGACGAATTTACGATTCTCGTTGAGGGCCGGTATGAGATACACGAGGTAACGGGAATCGCGGACCGGATACAGAAAAAATTTGGCATTCCCTTCGATCTTGACGGGCACGAGGTTTACAGCTCGGCAAGCATCGGCATTTTGCACGCGTCGCATACCCATTTGACATCCGAAGACGTAATGCGCGACGCCGATACGGCAATGTATCAGGCAAAACGCGCCGGCAAGGCACGCCACGAGGTCTTCGACGAAAAAATGCACAGCGCGGCGAAAGAGATATTGAGGCTCGAAACAGATCTGCGGCGGGCGGTCGAACGCGAAGAGATTCAAGTATATTATCAGCCGATCTACAACCTTAAGACCAATCAGATCGAGTGTTTCGAATCGCTCGCGCGTTGGGAGCACGCCGAGCTCGGCTGGATACCGCCGACCAAATTTATCCCTCTCGCCGAGGAGATCGGCTTGATCGATCGGGTGTGCGAGCAGGTTCTCAGAACAGCGTGCGTCGAAATTGGCTCGCTCCGGGCCGGCCCCGCTGATCGGCAACCATTTGGTATCAGTGTGAATCTATCGTGCCGTCAGTTCGGACAGGATTCACTCGTTCGAAACGTCCACGGCATTTTGGTGGAAACAGGATTTTCGCCCCGTGATCTAAAGCTGGAGATTACCGAGTCAGTCTTTTTCGAGCATCAGAACCGCGCGATCGTAATGCTCAATCAATTGCGTGACAGCGGTATCGAGATCAATATCGACGATTTTGGCACCGGTTATTCGAATCTCGGCTACCTAAAGAAGCTGCCGATAACTGCATTAAAGATCGACCGCTCCTTTGTTTCGATGATCACCGAGGCCGGCGATAACGACGAGATCGTCCGGGCGATCATCACGCTCGCCCGAAATCTAGGCTTGACCGTGGTCGCCGAGGGCATCGAAACAAACACCCAACTCGAAGTGCTGAAAGAACTCGAATGCGAAGCGGGCCAGGGTTTCCTGTTTGCCGAGCCGATGGGTTTTGACACGCTTCGCCTTTTTCTGGAAGACGACCCGGCGGTCATTCCTCAGGATTATTTTGGCGATCTATCGAGTCTCGCCTTAATACAATGAGAGATCGGTTTCCAGTTTCGCCACCGGCCTAAATAGCCATTTGAGGCTCCGGCGCCGCCATGAAATTCAATCCCGGAGGGATTGCATGTTTATAGAACAACCGTTCGCAAATATTGTGCGACCCCGGCTGGGGTCGTATGTTTTTTTGGCCGTCGGTTCTATAAACATTTGACGCCTCCGGCGTCATCGAGCGGTTGCGCGGTTGACGAAAGACCGTCAAGGGTGAACAATTGTCCCTGAGAATGTATCGCCGTCCGAAATTTTTAGAAATCCTGCTGGAGACCCGTCGCGAGATGGCGCTCGAGGCTGACTATGACGTTGATCTGTTTGCCGAGATAGCCCGCTCCGGTAATCGTGCCGCAAAAGCGAAATCGCGCCCGGCCGACAGGATGAACGCCGAGCCGGAAATACCCGACGCTGAGTTTACAAAGCTAGTAAAGGCGCGCGATAGCTAGCCCAGGCATTTTTTCCATGTACCGCTACCTCATCTCGTGTCTCATAATTCTGACCATCATAACCATCGCGGGCCTCTATTTTTTCCCATCGTATTGGATCCACCGCTATGACGAGCTGATAGAGCGCCAATCGCGTGTTTACCGGCTCGATGAAAAGCTCGTCTGGAGCCTCATTTACGAAGAGACATATTTCCGCGCATGGAAGGTCGGCGCGGATCAGGAGGTTGGACTGATGCAGGTCACGCCCGTGGTTGCCCGCGAATGGGCGAAAGAAACCGGTTTCAAGGAATTTGAAAAACAGACCGCGAAGAACGTAAACGAATTTCTGTCGGACCCCGAACGAAATATCCAGGCCGGTTGCTGGTATCTCGAAAAGCTCCGCGAACAATACCGCGACCGCCCCGCCGAAACCGCGATGACGCTTGCCGCATATAACGCCGGTGCCAGCCGCGTCGAGGAGTGGACAAAAGACACCGACACCGCCATCCTTGCCGAGGCCGATTTCATCGAGCGTATCGGAATCGCCTCCACAAAATCCTACGTCTCCTCGATCCTCGAAAGATATCGAAAGCAGCCGTAACCGTACGACAGGCTGCCGAGTCTGTCGATCAAGCCAAATAACCAATCAACTTGAGTGGGAACCCGCGTCGGTGAACAGACTAACAGTCTGTTCTACTGGAACGCGCTCTGCGTCGGCGAGCCGTACGACAGACTGCCGAGCCTGTCGATCATGCCGAATAACCACGCAACTTGAAGGGAACCACACGTCGGTGAACGGACTAACAGTCCGTTCTACTGAAAGGCGCTCTGCGTCGGTCGGTCTCCATTTGTTCCGAACGGGAAGGCGTCGAACATGCCGTTTGAGCTATTCAAACGGTACCACTGCCCCTCCGATGGCCGAAACACACAAATATCAGCTTTCCCGTCCCCATCAAAATCCCCCGGTGCCGCAATATCCGCCGCCGCCCCAAACGCCGTCTGCGTAAACGCCCCCGTCAGACTCCGCTTGATATACCAAAACCCGTTCGACGCGCGATAAACCGCGAGGTCAGTCTTGCCGTCGCCATCATAGTCCGCCGGCACGATCTTGTCGTCTCCTATCCCAAACTGCTCCCCAAAAAATGACCCGTCCGAACTCCTGATCTGATACCAAACCCCATTCGAAGGCCTGAACAAAGCCAGATCGGCCTTCCCGTCCCCGTCAAAATCTCCCATCACCGGCTTATCACCACCAGCCCCAAACTGCCGCCCAAAAAACGACCCGTTCGAGCTATTCAACCGATACCAAGTACTATCCGAAGGCCGAAACACCGAAATATCCGCCCGCCCATCCCCATCAAAATCCCCCGGCACCGGCACATCCTCCGCGAGCCCAAACACATGATAAGCAAACGTCCCATCCGAACTCTTCACCACATACCAAGTCCCATCCGAAGGCCGGTAAACGGCAATATCCGTCTTCCCGTCCCCATCATAATCCGCAGGAATGATCTTGTCCGACCCAAACCCAAACCGCATCCCAAACAACCCCTCCCGCGACCTTTGCAGATACCAATCACCCGCCGAAGGGCGATAGATCGAAATGTCCGACTTCCCGTCGCTGTCAAAATCGAACTGACTTTGTGGGGAATCAAAATTCAAATAACGCATTACCGCGAAGTCTGTGTTTAGGCCATTGCTGGTCTCACTTGCTATCACAACCTTCCCATCGTCCTGAATGGCTATATCAACAGCACCTCCATTATCCGTGAGAACGCGGCCACCGACACCGTAGGATAAGTCGAGCGAACCATTAGTCGTATAACGGACTGTTTCCGCATAGTTTCCGACATAGCCAGCCAATATGATCCTTCCACGTCGGTGGAAAGCAATTGCGTTCCACGTTCCGGCTATTGGTTGGGCGATGCCATCAGTGCCAAAAGTTATATCCCTTTGACCGTTCTGTTCGAGTTTTACTAAGACGCCACCACATATCAGTATCTTGCCATTCGAATCAATAGCAACATCACTTCCAATGCCGTTGACGGAATATACAATTCCGCCCGTGCCGAAAGACTGATCAAGGGTCCCATTGGGATCGTAGCGCCCAACGACCATTCGTGGTGAATTAGGAGATGCCGTGGTACTGCCCGTGACAAGAATTTTGCCATCCGGTTGCACCGCAATTCCGTTTAGCAGGTCACCAACCCCAACCGATGTTCTTACGATGCCGTCTCCATCCAAAGTCGCATCCAATCTACCGTCGGTATCGTAGCGTACAATCGCAAAATCAAAATCGGAACCGCTGTGCGAAATTCCGCCAACTACTATCTCTCCATTAGGCTGAATAGCAAGCGCCCGAGCGTAGTCATCCCTGTTGTTAAGCAGGTCAGTAACGGAAATACCCCCAACGCCGAAGGCGGAATCTAACGTGCCATTCGGAAGATAACGGACGACGACAAAATCGGTGAATGTTCCGATACCTCTAAAAGTTGAACCCGCTACAACAATTTTTTGATCTGGTTGAACTGCTACGGCCAAGGCCGTATCACCGTCATCGCCGTTGCCAATCGAAGTGATGACTTTTCCTCCGTTTCCGAATGACAAGTCAAGTGAGCCATTTTGATTGTATCGGACCAGCGCGAAGTCAGAGTTACTCCCTCCATTCGAGACAAAACCGCAGACGATAATCTTTCCGTCAGACTGAAGCGCCAATCCGCGAGCGTCATCGTTACCGCTCCCAAGCGGAGTCAAAACCTTGCCACCATTCCCGAAGGTTGCATCAAGGTCGCCGGATGCAGCTAGACAAAAGTAGCAGCATGCAATTATCGAAAATCCCTCAATTAGTATCTTTCGCAGCACAATCCCGTTCGGAATCTTTATCCGAGGCCCCTCACTGACACGTCAACAAGCCACCGCCTCTCGACACAATTAACGGGGTGGTTAATTTGAACTATACGGTATACGTACGATATTCGTGAAGCGGTGATGCGCTGGGAGGCCGCAAATCTGACCGATTGTACTTAGGCCGTATCCGGACGAATCAAGTCCTGTTGAAAGGTAAAGCTTATTCTTCGCTATGTCCAAGATTG
>JANPCJ010000263.1:0-16355 GCA_031430895.1 Chloracidobacterium sp.
GCGATTCGCCGTGGCAGGAAACCGCCGATTATCTTGTTGCCAGGACGTTGATCCGCCAGGCAAGTCTGTCAAAGGACGAAAACAAGTCGGGCCCGCTGTATGACGAAGCGGAAGAGCACCTAAAAAAATTCATCTCGCGAAGCGGCAAATTCTCCGGCTCGTCTGAGCGTTTGATGGGCCTGATCAAATACCGGCGCCATCCAAAGGAACGCGTCTCGGAGCTTGCCAAACAACTCACTTTTTACGGCGGAGGAGAGAATTTCCGGCAGGATGTTATCGATTACAACTGGCTTCTTGATAAATTTGAGAGCGAGGTATTGAATGAGGAAGAAAAGCGAAAGGAAGCCGAGAAACAAAAGGATACTAGTTCGGCAGCGAACGCAGTGGCCAACGCGGCAAATGGTGTAGGCGAGACCATCGAAGCCCCGAATACCGAAGTCAATAGGCCCTACGACGCTGCGACCAACAGCAGTGGCATGACGTACGGGGCCAAAACGAGTGAAGAAGATATCGCGATATACCTTTCGAGCGAAGACCTGAAGCAGCAGTTCGTGCTTTATGTTGACCGCAATTCCACCGACGAAGAAGCTGTGGCCGCAGCGGAAAAGCTTGTCGGCGCGCCTCTAAGCGAAGAGAAGAAGAAGCATATCCGCGATTCTCGCCGAAGTGGGTACGCGGAGCACTTTTCGACAAGTGTTCAATCGGGTTATGAAAGAAACTATTACGGTGAAGAGAAATTGACGCCATCGCTAATGCCCGCGTTTCTTCGCCAGGACCCTTTGACCGAGTGGCTGTTTACTTATCAAACACCGGGTGCCGAGGCTTATCTTCATTCGCTAAAACAGTTTCGCGACGGCGGTTCGGAATTATGGCTAATGACCGCTCTGTCGAAGGCCGACAAAAGCTCGACACAACTACCGCGATTGATCGAAGCGGCGACAAACACCGCCCGAACATCGCCCGCATACCCTACGATTGCCTATCACACGGCGCGGATTTTGCTGGAACTGGGTAAAAACGCAGAGGCCCGCAAGCTGCTCGATGAGGTGATAAACACAAGCGACCAACTGCCGATTTCGGCCCGCAATTCGTTTATCGGATTGCGTCTGAAACTGGCCGAAACGCTCGAGGATTTTCTCAAGTATTCTCTCAAAACGGCTTACGCATTCGATTTTGACGGCCAGGCAAGCTCGGTCGATGAGATCATCGCCGAACAAAAAACCTGGTATAACCCGGAATACGACAAGGAAGGACGCGAAGCATATGACGCCGAGCTCGAAAAGCGTTACAAGGAAGAAAGGTTGTGGCAAGCGCGGCAGATGTTTGATTCCGCCTCGATCGAAATATTTAATCAGCATTTTCCGGCTGCTTCGCTGCTCGACGTAATGCATTCACCGGCGCTCCCCGATTATATGCGCGAGCGTTTCGCCGTCGCCATCTGGACACGCGCATTTTTGCTCAATGACGCGACCACACTGTTGAAAATAACGCCCGAGCTCGCCAAATTCCGTCCCGAGTTTGAGCCATTCCTGACAAAGATAACGGACGCGAAAACGCCCGCCGCCCGCGAGAACGCCTTGATGTTCTTTGTCCTAAAAAATCCCCTCCTCAGTCCGTACATCGAGGACGGCATGGGCAAAACCGATAATGAATCCGGCCAGTTCGAGTCAAACGACTGGTGGTGCGAGCCGTACGACTCGGAATACAGCGACGCAGTGAACGCCGAAGTTCCCCGATCTCTGCCGACGCGCCCCGCATTCCTAACGGCTGTCCAAAGCCAAATCGCGCAAACCGAGCGCAAACGCCTAAAAGCTCTCGGCGACGCCCCAAAATTCCTCGCCGACAAAGTCCTAACCTGGGCAAAACGCTACCCAACCGACCGCCGCGTCCCCGAGGCGCTGTACATCATGATCGAAGCCAACGGCTGGACAAAATACGGCTGCGGCAACAACGAAGAACTCCGCGAACAGATGACGACATATCTGAAAAAAAACTATCCAAATAGCGAGTGGACGGCGAAAGTTGTTGCGGGCGAGAGTGAGAGATGAGCAAATTAAAATTGATGAAAGGCGAAACTCAAACATCGTTTGGGTGCACGATATTTATCATCGGAAAGCGTCTGAAATCTTTATCGTTGAAGGTGACAAGATAGGGAATCTTATGGGTGAACACGGAAGCGACTATTTTGGCGTCGTGAACCTGAACTCCTTTCACCTGAAAGTCGGAAACGAGCCTTCGCCATTCGAGAAAGGTTGCCAAGTTATCGGGAAGCAGACGGAAATATTTCTCGATCAATTTAACCTTCCGTTCGGTCTGCTCGACCGTCAGGCCGAGGCCGCCACGTGCGTTGGCAGGCCGAGTGCAGACATTCCAGAATTCGGCGAGTACCTGGGGCGTGTAATACCCGGTCTCGTTAGCTCCACGCAGTTTTTTGAGTGCGGCGAGAACGGTCGCTCTGTGCAAACTATTCGGTTCGGCGAGACGAAGAAAGCAGTTAGAATCAAAAAGGTGGGCCATCAGTCATGGTCGAAGTAGATGTCATCGCGCGAATAGGTGCCATTATAAACGGATAACGCGTCGGAGACCTCGGCAAACGCCGCCATGTCGCGGTCAAACTCGTCGTCCGCGGCATCCGGTTTCAAGCCCAACTCCATTTCACCCGCAGGCAGCAAAGCTCTCACGTATTCATCCACGGACAGGCCGAAGGCCTTCGCCTGCGACTCGATCAGGGCAATCGTTTCAGGTCGGATGTCTTCCACTGTCTGATTCATAACTTCAAAAGTTTATCATTTTGTCGATGGGGCAATCAATCTTTGCCCAGGATCCCTTTGATTCGGATGCCGGTTGTAATGCAAGATTGATCTTGTCATGCCACTGTTACCGGGAAAAGTGAATGAACTTGCCAAAGCGATTGATTCCGCTGGCGGTCGGGCTATGCTTGTGGGCGGGTGTGTCCGGGACGAGCTGATGGGTGTCGAGCCGAAGGATTGGGATGTCGAGGTTTACGGCATTCAGCCGGGGAAGTTGCGTAAGATTCTTGATTCGATGGGCAAGGTTGATGTTGTCGGTGAGGCGTTTGCGGTTTATAAGATTGGTTCCGATTTGGATGTGTCGATACCGCGTCGGGAAAGGAAATCGGCGCGGGGGCATCGCGGATTTGTGGTCAAGGGCGACGCGGGGATGTCGTTTGAGGAGGCGTGTTCGCGGCGGGATTTTACTGTTAATGCGATTCTGAAGGATCCTTTGACGGGCGAGATTGTCGATCCGTTTGATGGTCGGGGCGATATCGGGCGCAAGGTGCTGCGCCTCGTTTCGCGTGAGACGTTTGCCGAGGATTCGCTTCGAGTTTTGCGTGCCTGCCAGTTTGCGGCGCGATTTGAGTTCGATATTGAGAATGAAACCGCAGAAGTTTGTCGGCAGATCGACGTCACCGACCTGCCAAAGGAACGCATCTGGGGCGAGTTCGAAAAGTTACTGCTCAGGTCTGCGAAACCGTCGATCGGTCTCAAATGGCTTTACGATCTTGGAGTCGTAAAACAGCTTTTCCCGGAAATGCAGGCGCTTATCGGCGTTCCGCAGGAGCCGGAATGGCACCCGGAGGGCGATGTCGATGTTCATACATTGATGGTTGTCGATGAAGCCCGGAAATTGATCGACGAACTCGATTATCCTCGCCAGGTCGCGGTTATGTTGGGCGCGCTGGCGCACGATTTTGGCAAACCGCCCACGACGGAGTTTGTGGATGGTCGAACGCGTTCTCGCGGACATGACGAAGCGGGCGTCGCACCGACGCTCTCATTTCTTGAAACGCTCGGCATGTTTACTCTCGATGGTTTCGACGTGCGAAAGCAGATTGTCGAGCTTGTCCGTTATCACCTCAAGCCCGGAGAATACTACAAGGCGAAATCACCCGTCGGCGATGGGGCGTTTCGGCGCCTGGCTCGGAAGGTCGAGCCGGATTTGTTATATCGCGTCGCTAAGGCGGACAGTCTTGGCCGTAATCCGGATTGGCTGCCGAAAGAAAAATGGTTTGGGTCGGAGGCTCAGGAGTGGTTTATCGAGAAGGTCCGCGAGCTGCAAATCGAGAAAAAAGCGCCCGAGCCGATATTGATGGGACGGCATCTGATCGAGCTTGGTCTAGAACCTTCGCCGAAATTCAAGCATATTCTCAACGCGGTTTATGAACTGCAGCTTGACGGTTGCATCACACATTTCGACGATGCTGTCGCAGCCGCGAAGAGGATGATCGCGTTGACGGGCAGTTAAAAGCAATCAATTTTTGATCTCGAAATCACTTAGGTAAACATCTTCAAATTTGTCCGAGACGCGTCGGATGAACTTTAACAGTATCTCTTTTTGAGTGTTAATGTTCCATTCAATGTTCCGTTGATCGACCCGTTTCCATTCGGCCTCGACCGCCGACCGGAGCGATTTCCCGGTGTCGTCAAATATCTCGAAAACGACTTCATTCCCGGAATAATTTGATTTAACGACCGACGTCACCTCGAACGTAAAAATAAAGCTCGCTCGTCGTTTGAGCGTCGCCTGAATTTGCCTGCATTTGCCATACATCCAGACTTCCTCCATCAAAACGCTGCGATCTTTGAGGGCCTTAAATATCCGCGCGTCGGGACGCGGGTCGAACGAAATGTGTTTCTCGTCAACGGGCGGATGGTCGAGATCAAGTTTTAACACCGGAAAGTCACCTTTTAGATCAGAGACATTTATCGCAACACCCTTGAAGCTTTTCGTTGAAAAACTATTCCAAAATGCACCAGTGTAAACCGGCTCGTCGCCCGAGAAAACGATAAACGGCCGCCCGTTGACGGGGACCTTTAACTTTTTGAGACGCATACCGGCCTCGTAATAAAGGACAACCTCGTGTGTGTCTCTCAGATACCACGAGATGTCCTCAGCCGTAATAAAAGGTTTGCCCTTCGGTTTAATTTGATGAATGTTTAGTTTTGAAAGACCGGCGGCCTTGGCATCCGGAGGCAGCAAATATAAAGCAAAGCCCTTGTTATCCTGAGCAAAATTGTTCTGGACGCCCACATAGACGAGCAATGCGAGAATAAAAAGTGTGTTAGCCATTAACAATCAGAACGACGAACAAAGCGGTTCCTTGCACCCGACGGATCCAATCGTCAATCGCCCTCGACCTTTTCCTTGACTTCCTCAGCAAGCAGATTTTCGTGCTTGATGCCGACCCGCAAACGGCGATACAGGCTCATCCATTGATTGGCAAGCCACGGTATTAAGAAAAATGCCAGAATATAGCCACGCCAATCGTCGATCAATAACTGAAAGCCGGTAAACAGCAAAATCGCGATTGTCACCCAATGACTAAAACAGTATTCGCAAGTGAAAACGTAGAAGAATTTTCGCTGTAAGATGTGTCCGCACGTCTTGCTTTTGTCCTCGCATTTTTCACGCCACTCACTAAAAATCTCTTCCTGCGTCACCGTCCACGAGATGCTCGCAACGACCATTGACAGGATAACGAGCCAGAAGATTTGATCGGAGATGGTCATAGGACTGTAAAACAGTTTGCGATCCGCGACGGCAAAAAGCAATCGAGCCGCACTCATCGGTACAGTCTTATCGGCTAGACACCAATCCGGGCGCCCGGTCAGTTGGTTCGACCGCTTTTGTAGATTTGAGCGATTTCGGTTATGTCGGCGACCGATTCTACCCTAAACACGTCGCCCGATTCCATCGTGTAATGGCGTCGTGGCATTTGCGGCAACTTTGCGGGAGTGTGAGAGGGCCTTAAGCTGGGGCATGAACTGCCGGTAATCGCGACTCTGAACCTGAATTTGAGACCTGCTTATGAGCAAGTGGAGTCAGTGTAAACGAACTGAGTTTATCCAGCATGACGGGGATTAGCGCGGCGGTGGGGCGCAGAAAAAGGCGGGCCGAAGGCCGCCTTTTAATAAGGTAGATGTAATCGTAATCTTTAAGGTTTTCCTTCGAGAAACGCCTTTAGCCGACGCGACCGTGATGGATGGCGGAGTTTTCGCAATGCTTTTGCCTCGATCTGGCGGATGCGTTCGCGGGTGACGGCGAAATGCTGGCCGACCTCTTCGAGAGTGTGCTCTGAACCGGTGTTGCCGAGACCGAAACGCATTTTGATGACCTTTTCCTCACGCGGCGTGAGCGTTGCGAGAACCTCGTCGGTAATCTCGCGAAGATTCGAAAACGTAACGGATTCCGCCGGATTCAGAATCGAGCGATCTTCGATAAAATCACCGAGATGCGAATCTTCCTCTTCACCGATGGGTGTTTCGAGCGAGATGGGTTCCTGGGCGATCTTCAAAACCTTTCGCACCTTTGAAACCGGGATGTCCATCCGCTTCGCGATTTCCTCGCTCGTCGGTTCGCGGCCGAGTTCCTGGACAAGCAGACGCGAGGTGCGGATTAGCTTGTTGATCGTCTCGATCATGTGCACCGGAATACGAATGGTGCGGGCCTGATCGGCGATGGCACGCGTGATCGCCTGGCGGATCCACCAGGTCGCGTAGGTCGAGAATTTGTAGCCGCGGCGCCATTCGAATTTATCGACCGCCTTCATCAAACCGATATTGCCTTCCTGAATTAGATCGAGGAATTGCAGGCCGCGATTTGTATACTTCTTGGCAATCGACACAACGAGACGCAGGTTGGCTTCGACAAGTTCTCGTTTCGCCTTATTTGTTTCGAATTCGCCAATCGTTATCGTCTGGAAAGAGCGTTTGATCTCGATCGCAGGTAGATGATATTTCTCCTCGATGGCGGCAATCGCCGCCTTTGCGTCGGCGATTTTTGCATTGAGGTCTCTCTTTTCAGCGGCTGGCGGTTTTACCTCAAGCTTTTCTTTTGCTCTCGCGATTGCACGCTCGGCTTTGCGGATGTCGTCAACAACCTTACGGATTGCCGCGATCAATTTCTGGCGCGTACGCTCGGTAATATTGAGGTGCTTTATCTCTTGAGCGATGTCGAGCCGAAGACGGGCGGTTTTACGCTTCAGAGTCATCAGCTTTTTCGTCTTCTTGCCTTCGGACTTCTCCTGTTCGGCGACAAGTGCGACCCACGATTTCAACACCGGCTGAAAGTTTTGACGGATGCTGTCGATCCCTTCGAGAGTCCAGCGAAGATATTCCTCCGCCTTGTCTTCCTCGACCGAAATCTCAGCCTGTTCGCTAAAAACAACCGTTTCACGAATGCTCGCCTTACCCGCGATCAGATCGTCGCCGATCTTTAGCAGGCGCTCGACGGCAATCGGTGAACGCGAGATCGCTTTATGCGTTTTGATCTGTCCGCGCTCGATTCGCTTTGCAATCGTCACCTCGCCTTCGCGATTCAGCAGCGGCACGATGCCCATCTCGCGCAGATACAAACGCACCGGATCATTCGATTTATCCAGAACGCCTGCCGAAAGATCGAGATCGAGATCGTCGTCGTCAACTTCTTTTTCTTCTTCCTCATCATCGAGAGCGAGGTTTGAGGCACGTTCGAGCAACTGGGCGTCGGTCTCAGCGACTGAGATATTTGCGCCTTCGAGGCGCTCCAAAACGTCCTCGATGTCGTCGGCCGACATCATATTTTCGGGGAGTTCGCGATGAAGTTGATCGAGGCTTAACCCCTTCTTCCGTCTTCCGAGCGCCATCAGGCGATCCATCAAGTCTTCTTTTTCGTCGTAATCAGGCATATTTGATAAACAGTTTCGATTAAACCGGCGGTTAAATCGTTGCACGTAATATATTTATAAACGAATTGCCAGCCAGATATGTTTCACCACCGGCGGCGGTTTAAAAAAGGAAAGTATATCACAATTCGACTATCCGCCGCTGCAAGTCGCGACGGATTTTTTCAAGCTCGATCTGTTCGAAGGTGAGTTGGTTAAAAAGCTCGGCGTCGCCGGCACGTTCAGCAATCGCCGCTTCCCGGCTGATCTCCATCGTTCGGTTAGCAATCGCCATATTCCTCATTGAAAACACGCAATTTTCTGCCTCGTGAAGCACTTTGTCCATCGCGTCTTCCTTCTCGCGACGCGGTGCCCCTTTCAACAGTTCGTGGGCAAGATCAACAGAAATCTCATCATCAATATGTTCGAGAAGTGTTTCCGGCGTAATTTCCTTGTTTGCGTTATGGATTTCGATAAACACCGCGAAGAGTTCGCCCGTTGACAGGTCGAGATAATCACTCGGCTCAAGCTGAGGCAAAATCACCTCTCGCAGATCGCGGTCAAAGACCAGCAATTCAAGCAGATGCCGTTCGGCAACCGTAATCTTTGCCCGCGCGGCGCGCGAAAATTTTTGCGTAAAGTTCGGTGTCTCGCCGGGGTGAGCCGTTTTGAGCGAAGTCCAAAGCTCACGACGCAAACCCGCGTCCTCGACGTGATAAAATGTCATCGCCTGGTCAAAACTCTCACGCCGTTGGATATTATTTCTGATGGCCGGGATTATCGGCAAAAATTCTTCGATGGCCTCCGCTTTTTGCTTAGCATTATTGATATTCCGACCGGCAACCGAGGCGTCGAGCGCAAAACGCATAAACGGGGCCGCGTCGCCGCGCCGTTCATGATAAGCTTCCGCCCCGTTCTCACGCACAAAATCGTCCGGGTCTTTGCCGTTAGGCAGGACGAGTACCTTAATGTCGAATTCCTGAGGCAGCAGATGCTCAACCGCCCGCCTCGCCGCCTTGATGCCCGCCGAATCGCCATCGTAATTGATAACGACGCGCTTCGCGAAACGGCTCAGCAACTTCGACTGTTCCGGAGTAAACGCAGTGCCGAGACTCGCAGCAACATTTGTTATTCCAAACTGATAGAGAGCGATCAGATCGAGATAACCCTCGACCAAAATAGCGAATTTCTTTTTCCGCATCTCGTCTTTCGACTGGAAAAGTCCGTAAAGATGCTGTCCCTTGGTATAAGCCGGCGTTTCCGGGGAATTCAGATATTTCGGCTCATCCGAGCCCATCGCCCGCGCACCAAACGCGACCGGTTTGCCGTTTACATCCAAAACCGGAAACATTATCCGTCCGCGAAAACGGTCGAAAACACGCTCTTTCTCTTCGTTTACAGAAACAAGACCGCTCTGCTCGATCAACTTTTCATCCGCGCCTTTTTCCTTGAGCAGATTTAGCAGCGCATCCCATTTGTCCGGCGAGAAACCTACATGGAAAGCCTTCTGAATCTCCTCTGAAATCCCTCGCTCGACCAGATATTCACGAGCAGCCTTCGCCTTCGCGTTTTTCTTTTGCAACTCGGCTTCCCAGAATTCCAGGGCGATCTGATTGAGTTCGACGATCTGATCCGCGACCTTTTTCGTCTCTTCACGCTTCTTCTTGGTGCGTTCGTAGCTGACATCGTCAATCGGCTCAGGCAGCATCACGCCGGAAATCTCGGCAACCCGCTTTATCGCCTCGGGAAAATTCAACCCCTCCATTTCCATCAAGAAATTAAACGCTGTCCCGCCCTTGCCGCACCCAAAACACTTATAAAACCCCTTGCTCGGATTCACCGAAAACGAAGGTGTCTTTTCCTGATGAAAAGGACAACAAGCCATCCAATTCGCCCCCTTCTTTTTCAAATCCTGCGCGTACGGCTGTATTATCCGCACCAGATCGGCACGGTTTTTCAGATCGTCGATGAAGTATTGGTCGTAGAGCATCTACTTCTGTTTTCCGCAATCGTAGCCCAGCCCACACTTGATCGGAAAGTGCGATTCGCGCACTCTAACTCTTCGATTCGTCCCGCAAAACCTCGAGAAATCTAGCAGGAGAATAAACGGGAATCGGCGAATTTTTGAAATCTTTTGCGTTGCGGGTAACGATTCCGTCCAAATTCTCGGCTAGGGCAGAGGCACATTGCACGGCGTCTTCGTAGTCTGAGAAATCAAGGCCAAAAGCGGTCTCTAACAGTTTCTTGCCCGTCTCACAAAATTCTACGGCCTTCAGAAGAAATCCAACGGCTTCGTTCGCCGTAGCGAGGTTCTTTTCTTTGCGGGTCGTATAGAAAACGTTGATGATGGATATCGTTGCGACAAAAACTTCGATTTCACCCACGTCCAGAAGCTCGAAGATTCTTTCGGCATTGCCAAAATGGCCGTCACGAGCAAGAACGTAATCCAGAATTACATTTGTATCCAGAAGGATTCGCACTATTACTTATGCTTCTCCAGCAAGTAATTTGTTCGTTCCTCTCGCCATTCTTCGTCCGTTGGCGGCGCTTTGCCCGGAACGCTGGCTATCCCTTTGAGTCGGCGAATAGCTTCGCTCCGAAGTCTTTTCTTCTCTTCCGCCGTGATATCATCCCCTGACCCTTTCATTTCTCTTCGCAGACCGCGAGAAACCGCTTCTATGATTTCGACTCGCTCCGGTATCGGCAGTAGATTGATTTGTCTAACTATTTCTGTGTGCATGTAGAAACTCCTGTCTGATTACTGCTTCAATTCCGCTATTGTAGCACCATTTCCGCCCTGGTTGGCCGGGGCGAAGCCAAACTTTTCGACGTGTGGATGGCCCTTCAAAAAATGATGAACGTAATTTTTTAACGCTCCGGTGCCGAAGCCGTGGATGATGCGCACCTGCGGCAGCGACGACATGTAGGCTTCGTCGAGGAAGCGGTCGATCTCGTATTCGGCGTCGGCGGTGGTTTTGCCGATTAGGTTTAGTTCGGCGGCAGTATCGTGTCCGTCGATGTCGCGCATGGGAGGAGGAGACACACTCCCTACCGGTCGTGTTTCTGCCTGCTCGGCGGCGATCTGAAGATTTGCGATCTTTTCGCGGAGGCGCATGCCGCCTACGAGGATTTCGGCGACCTCTTTGTCCATTTTTTCGATGGTGCCGATGTTGCCGAATGATGTGACGACTCTTGAGCCGACCTGGATGATTGCGGATTGCGGATTGCGGATTGCGGATTTCTCAGACTGACCACTGACCACTGACCACCGACCACTCTTGGCACCGACTTTCGACATTACCGCCCGGTTGAGCTCGGCTTTTCGCGACAATCGTTCCTTCTCCAGTTTGTTTTTGAGGGCTTTGTCTTCGAGCGTTTGCATGAAGGCTTTTGATTGGCGGTCGAATTCTTCGATCGCGTTGGCTAGTTCTCCTTCGAATTCCTTTTGGCGGGCCTTTTCCTTTTTTACAGCCTCGATCTCGAGTCCCGCGTATTTCATCGCGACTGCTTCACGCTCTTCTTCGAGGGCCAGTCGCAGGTCCGTCGCCTGTTTGGTTTCGGTTTGCAGTTTTTTCAGATAGTTTTCGGCTTCCTGCGCGGAGATGTCTAATTTTTCACGCGCGTTTTCTATAACATCGGGCAGGATGCCAAAGCGTCCCGCGATCTCGATACCGGACGATGCTCCGGCTAGGCCGAGGAGCAATTTGTAAGTTGGTTGCAGCGTCTTTTCGTCAAATTCGACCGAGGCGTTGATTACGCTTTCGTCGTTTGCGGCGTACATTTTCAGGCCGCGATAGTGGGTCGAGGCGATGACCTGGGCGCCTTTCTGGCGAAAATGATCGACGATTGCAACGCCCAGGGCCGAGCCTTCTTCAGGATCGGTTCCGGTTCCCGCCTCGTCGAGAAGTACGAGCGATGGCGACTCGCATTCACGGATCATCCCGGCGATGTTGGACATGTGCGACGAGAAAGTCGAGAGATTGGCGGAGAGCGATTGATGATCGCCGATGTCGGCCAGGACGGAGCGATAAAACGGAATCCGCGCCTGTTTTGCGGGCACGGGAAGGCCTGAGATCGCCATCAGGCTGAGCAAGCCGGCCGTCTTGAGAACAACCGTCTTACCCCCGGCGTTGGCACCGGAGATTATCATGACCGAGCGGTCTTTTGTCAGCGCAAAACTGGCGGGGACGATTTCATTTTCCGGAATAGCTGATAGCTGTTTTAAACTTTCTTCGAGCAACGGATGACGGGCGTCAATCAGATCGAGCGTATCGTCATCGGAAATTGCGGGTACTACGCAAGCGAATTTACGAGCGAATTCAACCTTTGCTTTTACGAAATCGAGTTCGGCGACCGCATCGACGGCCATCTCTACCGACGGCAGTTGTTCACGGAGAGATTCGGTCAAAGCGAATAAAATGCGAGCTATCTCGCGTTCTTCTTTGCCTTTTAAGTTTTGCAGTTCATTATTCGCCTCGATGGCCGCGAGCGGTTCGATGAAAACGGTCGAGCCGCTTGAGGAAAATCCGTGCGCAACACCGCCGACTTTGCCGCGAAAGTCGGTCTTGACGGGGATTACAAACCTGTCGTTCCTGATCGTAACGATCTCGTCCTGAATGGCGGTTCCGGCGGCACGCATCGCGGATTCGAGCGATTTAGTCAGCCTTGCTTTCTGCGCGTTGATCTCGCGGCGGAGTTTGGCGAGTTCGGGCGATGCGGAATCGTCGATCTCGCCGCCCGGGAGCAGTTTTTTGTTGATCTCATTGATCGTCGCGAGCAGTGTCAGCGAGATACTTTCAACTGAACGCCAAAGCGTCGGCGCGGTTTCCCTTTCCGGTTGTATCAACGAGCGGGCAAACAATGCCTGGCTGCAAACGCGTGAGATTTCAAGCATCCGGTTCGGCTCAAGCGAAGCATTTCGGATTTTGAGAATCGCGACAGCGTCGGACGGATCTTCGAGCCCGCTAAACGACCATGAGCCTTGTTTCTCTTCGTTCAATACGATGGTTTCGGTGATCGCGGCCAGCGCATCGTCGAGCTCGCGACGGTTTTCAATCGGCCGCAGTCGCGCGAAACGCTCTACACCCATCGGTGTCTGCGCGTTGCGGCTGACAAGCTCAAGCAGCTTGGCGTATTCCAGTGTTTCGAGTGAGTAGCTATTCACAAAAAAGGACATTGAACCACAGATGAAAACGGATTAACACAGATAAGTCGTAAAGCTTTGCTGCTTTTTCTTTATCCGTGTTTATCTGTGTGCATCTGTGGTTCCACTTCTTATCTGACCTCCACGCCTTTCCAGAAGGCGACGTAACCCTCGATCTCTTTTGCCTCGGGTTTTGTTTCAGGGTAATACCAGGCCGCATCTCCATTTGTTTCACCATTTACTACAATGTCGTAATAGCTGGCCGTGCCTTTCCATCCGCAGACGGTGTGCTTCTCCGAAGGCTGGAAATACTCGGTCTTAATCGAGTCGGCGGGAAAATATTGATTTCCTTCGACGACGACCGTGTCGTCACTTTCTGCTAAAACTGCTTTGTTCCAAATTGCTTTCATATTTCGTAAACCGTACGACGGACTGTTAGTCCGTCGCTCCTCTATATTATTGTGCATCTCAACCCACGAGGGGATGAACGGACTAACAGTCCGTTCTACAAGAAACGTTCCCGCACTTCGGGTGTCGGGATCATGCAGACTTCTTTTTTTCCGAACAATCGATACCGGTTTTTTGCGAATGTGCGGTAAAAGAAATCGCGGATAAATGCCGGTACAATTATGAACGCATACGCGAGCGACCATAGGCCACCGAGCGCTTTTGCGATTCGCAGGGCCGCGGTTGAATGCGTGAAGGCTTGATTGTCGTCTATCAAAACAATCGAATCCACGCTTTCGTCAATGCCGTGTTTAGCCGTCAATTCCTGTCCGATCTCAGATTGCAGCGGAGCAAACTTAAACTTTCCGCCGACATCGTGGCGAATAATAAAATTCACCGAATCATTGCAGAAATTGCACACACCGTCGAATAGAACGATTCTCGCCACAATAAAAATTCTACCGCAAGTAACGGATAGAATTCAGTACCCGAAGCGAATAAACTCAGAAACATGGAAACGGAGATCTATTGGCGGGCGGTACAGGCAAGGGACGCGAGGTTTGACGGGGCGTTTGTGTTTGGTGTGAAGACGACTGGGATTTTTTGCCGGCCGTCGTGCAAAGCGAGGCTGGCGAAGCGGGAAAATGTTCAGTTTTTCGACGACGGCGAACGCGCCGAGCTAGACGGTTTTCGCGCTTGTCTTCGCTGCAAACCGAAGCTGACAAACGCCGCCGACCCGCAAATAAACTTAATCATTCGGGCCTGCGAGATGATGCACGGCGACAGCGAGCTTTCGTTGGAAACACTGAGCGAAAAACTAAATCTCAGCGCGTCGCATTTTCAGCGGACATTTAAGGACATCGTCGGCATTTCGCCAAAGAAATACGGCGAAGCAAAGCGTTTGGAGCGATTTAAAAGCGAAATTGCGGGCGGAAGCGATGTCGTAACGGCAATTTACGAAGCGGGTTACGGTTCCAGCAGTCGTCTCTATGAGAAAGCGGCCGAAAATCTCGGTATGACACCAGCAATTTATAAGAAAGGTGGAAAAGGAATGAATATCAATTACATAATTACGGATTGTGAACTTGGAAAACTGCTCGTAGCGCGAACGCCGCGAGGAATATGCAGCGTGACATTCGGCGACGACGCCAACAACATGCTCGACGATTTGGAAAAGGAGTTTTCCAACGCAGAGATCGCAGAGGACGCAGAGAGTTTAAGGTCGTCAGTGGAAGAAATACTGAAATATCTGGCGGGTAAAAATAGACGCCTGATCCTGCCGCTCGATCTGCAGGCGACCGCTTTTCAAATGCAGGTTTGGGAATTTCTAAAGAAAATCCCGTACGGCGAAACCCGATCGTACAGCGAGGTCGCGGAACAGCTTGGCGACAAGAAAAAAGTGAGGGCTGTCGCCGGGGCGTGTGCAAAAAACCGAGTGGCCGTAGTTATTCCCTGCCATCGCGTAATCGCGAGCAACGGCAATTTGAGCGGCTATCGCTGGGGAATCGAGCGGAAGAAACAGCTTTTGGAGAACGAAAAAGCGGCGTAGGATAAATGAACATGAATTACAAGATCGTTCCATTGTCGAAGGATTACGCGGACAAAATCCGAAAATCGAGGACTGATGATTTTGGCAACACAGTGGTCGAACGTATTGCGGCAGGTCCGGGGCCGTGCAGGGTATCGTTGAGGCCGTTTGTACCGGGGAAAGACCGACGTCTCCTTTTAAGCCATTCGCCATTTGCAATCAACAACGCCTTTAATCAAACCGGTCCGATTTTCATCCGCGGTGATGAGGTCGAAGAATACGCGGACGTTGACAGGTTTCCACCGGAAATAAAGGCCGACAAAGTGAATTTTCCGCTGTCGCTCATCGGCTACAGTAAAAGTCAGGAAATGGTCTATACAAAACTAGTCGGCGACGCCGATGTCGACGAGATGATAGAGACGATATTCGAGGACTTGCCCAATGTGGAATATCTGCACGCCCGAAACGCCGAGGCCGGCTGCTTTATTTGCACAATCGAACGCGATAAAATATCGGCGTGAAGATCGGTGATTTGAAAAAATATCTTGCCACGGGTAGCAGGGAACAATTGGTTGCCGAGATCGTGGATATGTTCTCGAGAATCGACCTCGTAAAAGATTACTACAAGAACAAGCTGAATCTCGGTTACAGCCCCGAGGTGTCCGAACGCTATAAAGCCATCATCAAGAATGAATTTTTTCCCACGAGAGGTTTTGGCGAGGGGCGGCTCGCGGTCGCCAAAAAAGCTGTTACCGATTACAAGAAGGTGTCCGATTCAAAGTTCGGACTGGCCGATGTGATGCTCTGCTACGTGGAAACGGGTACGGAATACACAAAGACGTACGGCGATATCAATGAGGCCTTTTATTCCAGCATGGAACGCATGTATGCAAATGCAGTGAGGCTGGTCGTGGATAACGAGATGCAGGCGGAGTTTCAAGAGCGGTGCAGTGCGGTCGTTGACGACGCGTCGGGAATTGGCTGGGGATTCTACGACATACTATGCGATATATATGTGAATAATTTTGACGAAGAAGAAGATTTCGATATCGAACCCTAGCGAAACTTTGCGTGGCCCCGACTTTTCTTATATGCTGTCTGTAAAGCAGTTTAAGGCAGTTCCAATCCGGATTAAGAAAAGATATGAGATCAAAGCTATTTTTGATTGCGCTTGCGGCTAGTTGTCTGTTTTTCAGTGGAGGCGCTCATGCCCAGAGTTATGCGATTACAAACGCAAGGATCATAACCGTTTCCGGCGCTCCAATAGAAAAGGGAACGGTGGTTGTGCGAAACGGGTTGATCGAGGCGGTCGGCGCAAATCTGAAAGCTCCGGCCGATGCACAGGTTTTTGACGCCACTGGTTTAACGGTTTATCCGGGTTTTATCGATGCGTTGACCAATCTGGGATTACCAGCCGCTCGTCCTGCGACGCTTGGCGCCGGCGGTCCCGGTGGTGGGCAAGCGGCGGCCGCGGCCGCGGCGGCTACGCAACCGACAACGAGTTCGAATTATACGGCAGGCCTCAGGCCCGAGGACGCGACATTTTAAGAGCTTCGCGCCGGTGAGGCCCAGTT
>JANPCJ010000264.1:0-13547 GCA_031430895.1 Chloracidobacterium sp.
GAAACTGCCGTTTTAGTAACAATCAACTGCACGACCTCGCCGCCTTCGGCGCGCGTTCAATGCCTCTTTCCGTCGGAATGCCGGGAACAAACAACCGCGTTAGACTTAAATTATTCGGCACAATAGTTCCGGTTTTGGAAACCGCCGACAGCATCCCCGCCAATCCCGCGTGGATGAATTCAGTCACGGTCATCCGCGGTCCGGCCACTTCAAATTTCGATTATGACGGCGACGGGCGAGCCGATCTGTCAGTTTTCCGGCCATCCGATCGCAACTGGTATCTCAACCGCAGTCAAAGCGGGTTTACCGCCGTGCAGTTCGGCCTTTCGACCGACAAGATCACGCCCGCAGACTATGACGGCGACGGCAAAACCGATATTGCCGTTTATCGCGCCGGGACGTGGTATCTACAGAGGAGCCAATTCGGTTTCCTGGGAATCGCTTTTGGCGAAGCAAATGACATTCCGCAACCGGCTGATTACGACGGCGACGGGCGAGCCGAAATTGCCGTCTGGCGACCGTCAAATGGAACCTGGTATATCCTCAATCTGGCAAACAACCGGTTTACGTCATTACAACTAGGAACTGCCGGAGACAAGCCGGTTGTCGGGGATTATGACGGCGACGGACGTGCCGACTACGCGGTGTTCCGACCCTCAAACGGCAACTGGCTCATTCAGCAAAGCACGGCCGGCTTGACGCAAATCCAGTTCGGCAATGGGACCGACAAACCTGTTCCGGCGGATTACGACGGCGACGGCAAAACCGACCTCGCCGTATTCCGCCCATCTGAAGGAAATTGGTATCTCAGGAACAGTACGTCAAACACCGTGCAAACGGTCAATTGGGGCCTGGGATCGGACGCTCTCGTTCCGGCTGATTACGACGGCGACGGCAGAGCCGACGTTGCGGTTTATCGCGGTGGAATCTGGTATATCCGGCAAACGAGCGGCGCGATCTTGTATACCAGTTTTGGCTTGGCCAGCGATATGCCGACGAATCAGATTCAATAGGCTCGCGGAGAAACCCATCCTTACAAAAACAACAGGTGTTTTAGGTTAAACGCCGAAGAGTTTATAGCAATAAACAGGGAAAATTGAGACCTGTGTTTTACGGCCGGACGTTCGCGGGAAGGGATTTCCGCGTATTCGTGACGGGAACGGCGACCGCTATACGACCGTGGACATCGGCGCATTCGAGAAAAAATAAACATCGTTCGATTTTGACGGCGACGCTAGAGCGGACGTTTCCGTTTTTCGCCCAGCCCTCTGAGTGACTGGAGGGCAAGCATCCTGCTTGCCGCTAGAGATCGGGACGACCCACCTCACTGCGACGATTCCGCTTATTCCATAAGATTCGCTGCCGCGGGCAAGCAGGGATGCTTGCCCTCCAGTCCTATGCCGGGATGATCTTTTCTGGTATTCTGAGAGTTTGATATTACTATGAGCAAGCGCATCATCGAAAGCTATAGAAAGAAACTCGCCGCCGAGGAGGGCTACGTCGTCTCTCGCGGCGGTGGGCTTCGTATTGCGTTGTGTTATCCGAATACACATGCGATTGGGATGGCGAATCTTGGCTTTCACACGATGTATGAGCTTTTCAATTCGATTCCCGATGTCGTGTGTGAGCGTGTTTTCCTGCCTGACAAAGGTGAGATGGCCGAGTACGAAAAAACTGGTACGCCGCTGATGTCGCTCGAAACGCAGACACGGGTGAAGGGTTTCGACGTTGTTGCTTTCTCAATCTCGTTTGAAACGGATTATCTGAACATGGCGCGGATGCTCAGGCTCGCGGACATTCCCGTCTGGGCTGAAGAGCGAAGCGAAAAACATCCATTGGTAATAATGGGCGGGGCGGCATCTTTCCTCAATCCCGAACCGATAGCCGATTTTACGGACGTGATCGCAGTCGGCGAAGGCGAAATACTGGCGTTTCAACTCGTAGACGCAATCGTCGAAAACGATTCGAAGGCCGATACGCTGCTCCAATTGGCACAGATCGGACGCGGTTTTTACGTGCCGACGTTTTACGATGTCATCTACAACGAAGACGGCACCGTTTTTGATTATATTCCGAACCAGAAAGGCGTTCCCAAACGCGTCGGCCGGGCTGTTGCATCGGTAAATCCTAAAGAAGGTACGCTCCGGCGTGCACTAAAACGCGGCGAAACCGAGTTGGCCGATTTTCTGCTCAATCAGGAAACTTTCTGTCCATCAACGGCGATCTGGTCGCCGGAAGCCGAAATGGGTGACCGCTTGCTTGTAGAGATTTCCCGCGGCTGCTCGCAAGGCTGCCGTTTTTGCTGGGCTGGTTACAATTATTACCCGCCGCGAGTCGTCCCGGCCAAAGATATCCTTGAAAAGGCCCGAGAATGGCGTCACAAAACGAATAAGATCGGCCTTGTCTCGACCGCTGTCTGCGATCATCCCGAAATCTCGACGATCCTCAGAGAGTTGCGCTCTATGGATTACCGCATCTCGGTTTCGTCGCTGCGTCTCGATCAAATCTCGGACGAGCTTCTCGACGCATTGGTCGAATCGCGCGACCAACAGATCGCCGTTGCTCCGGAAACCGGTTCCGACCGCCTTCGCCGTGTCATAAACAAGAATCTGACGAACGACGAGATCGTCGATATCTGCGGCGCTGTTTTTGATCGCGGAATGTTGACGGTCAAACTTTATATGATGGTCGGTCTGCCGACCGAGACGGACGAAGACCTTGACGAAATGTTTGTCCTGGTCGAAAGAATTAAGGACCGGATGCTTGCGGCGGGAAAGAAGTTTGGCCGTGCGGGCAAGATCATTCCGTCGCTAAATGGTTTTGTGCCAAAGCCAAACACGCCGCTGCAATGGGATGCGATCTGCGATGAGCGAGAATTAAAGCGACGGATCAAATATGTCTGTAAGGGACTGAGCAAGATACCGAATGTCGAGGTCCGCTTTATGTCGGCCCGTATCGCTCACGAGCAAGCCCTGTATTCTTCAGGTGACCGCAACATAGCGAAGGTAATCGACGCGACCGCCCGTCTCGGCGGTGACCTCAACCGGGCTTTACGCGAAACCGGAACCGACGCCGCGTTTCATACTTCGCGAGACAGGAGTTATGACGAATTTTTGCCCTGGTCGATAGTGGATTCAGGACTATCATTCGAATTCTTAAAGACCGAACACGATAAAGCCCTCGAATCCCTGTCGAGTCTTCCCTGCCCGGCTGTCGAAAAATGCACAACGTGCGGCGTCTGCCCTTCAACATGGCTTGCCGACGCGCCGGAATCACTGATTCAAATTCAACCGCTGAAAATTCAACAGATCCTGGCTTTAGCTTAGTGTTCAAGCCTTAGCTTGCTCTCGGCGTAGAGACAAACTGACGTTTGAACTCTGGACGGTTTGAACTCTGGACAACTTATTGTTTCACTAAGAATCCGGTAGGCGTCGCCGTATGGTCGAACGTGTACGCATATTTGTATATGCCAAATGGTAGAATGTTTACCTGTTTCACATAGGCGACTCGGGCCGTCACGACGTTGCCCGCCTGTTTCACCTCTAATATCACATCGGCGGGAATGTCGTTTTGGGCGAAGGTCTTCTGAATTCGGGCTTTTACATTTTCCACGATATTCAGCTTGCCTGGCAGCGCCATGCCCTGCAAGACGGCCGTGTTCATATCCGTTTTGACGCTTTCGGCGTTATACGCCACAGGAACATAGTTGTATCCGGCGTGTGCTACAAGCGCGATCACGGCAAATGCACAAAGGGCCTTCACACCCGCGCCTCCGCGTTCGGAATCCCGATTTTTTAGGGTATTACTCATTTCATTACTCCTGAAAACAGGTGGAAGTTGTCAAGACCAACGATTCAGAAGTTCTTTGAGGACCTTTTTAACGGCAGTACGCGGGATGTCTTTTTCGCTGACGATCACCGGTTTGCCGATGCCCTTGAGAAGCACCATTTGAAGCGAACCGGCGAGATGTTTCTTGTCGAATCGGAAGGCCTCTAAAACTTCCTCATTGTCGATATTCGCAAGCGACGGCAGAGAACCGACGCATTGCACAACATCGTTCAACAATTTTACATCTTTTTCGTCACATAGTGCAAGACTTTTCGAAAGCTCGGCCGCAAATAAAATTCCATACCCCACGGCCTCTCCGTGCTTCAAATACTTGTAATCAGTTACCTTTTCGAGGGCATGGGCAAGCGTGTGGCCAAAGTTGAGGATTTTTCGGGACTTTGCATCGATTCGATTCGCCGATTCCCGTTCGTCACCGGCGACGATCGAGGCCTTGAACACGACATTGGCGGCGACTAGATTTGAAATTTCAGATCTGAAATTTGAGTTTGAGTGATTCTCGGAAAATGTTTTGACCGGAAACTCAGACAGCATTTTTTCGGTCTGTTTCATCAACGCTTTTCCGCCGATCGCTCCGTGTTTTACCATCTCACAGAGACCCGCGGTCAGTTCGCGAACTGGCAAGGTCTGCAGCACTCCCGGATCGATCAAAACGCCGGAAGGTTGATGAAAAGAGCCGATCAGGTTTTTGCCAAACGCTGAATTTACACCGGTTTTGCCGCCCACCGACGAATCGATCATGGACAGCAGCGTTGTCGGTATCTGCAGAAAAGGTAGTCCGCGCAGATATATCGCCGAGGCAAAACCGGAAAGATCACCGACGACACCGCCACCGAGCGCGACCACGGCGTCGGTACGCGAAAGTTGTGATTCGGCGAGGGATTTGAGGGCGGATTCGGTGGAGCGAATATTTTTATGCCGCTCGCCATCTCCCATTAAAAAAAAGGAGACGGCAAAACCGGCGGCACCCAGGCCCTCGGCTGTCTGTTTGCCGTAAAGCTTATAGACAGCGGGGTTTGAGATGATGTGAACTTTGGCGGCCTCGTCGCCAATACATTTGCGCGCCCATTTGCCGGCTTTATGGAGCAATTCGTACCCGATTATTATCTCGTAACCGGACGCCTCGCGGGAGAATTTGATTTTGACTTTTTGCGGCTTCATCGTCAGGGGTTTAACCAAGCGCCTTTTCGATAACGCTAGCAAGACGCCGCGCTTGCGACTCGATAACGGCCTGATTTTTCCCCTCGATCATCACGCGGGCCAGATTCTCGGTGCCGGAATATCGCAAAAGCAGTCTTCCGTCACCATCTAGCTGACTCTCGATGTCCAGTACCGCGTCGGCGATCTCCGAAACGTCGGCGAACGGACGTTTTTCGCGGACCTTTGTATTCAAGAGAATCTGCGGGTAGGCGACAAAACCATCGGTTGCCTGCGACAGCGAAATACCCTTTTCGCGAATTGCGCGCAGCAGCAGGAGAGCGGTCATCATTCCGTCGCCGACCAGGCTAATCTCTGGAAAAATGATGTGCCCAGATTGCTCGCCGCCGATTTCCGAGCCGGTTTCGATCAGTTTTTCGAGAACGTATTTGTCGCCGACGTTCGCGCGCAAAAGCTGAATTCCTTTGGATTTGAACGCGATTTCAAGGCCTATGTTGCTCATCACTGTCGCGACTACGGTCGAGTTTGCAAGTTTGCCGTGATCCTGAAGGTAACCGGCCATGATCCACAGCGTCGAATCGCCATCAACGACGTCGCCTTTCTCATCGACAAACAGTGCCCGGTCAGCATCGCCGTCAAATGCCACCCCGAGACCGGCCTTCTCTTCCAAAACCTTAGCCTGAAGGTGTTCTAAATGGAGTGAGCCACAGTCGCGATTGATGTTACGACCATCCGGCTGATCGTTGATAACGACGATGTTTGCACCGAGATCAGAAAACAGAGCCGGGGCGAAATCGAATGAGGCCCCATTGGCGCAATCGAGTACGATCTTCAACTCAGTAGCTGAAAAACCGTTTGCCTCACGTTTCAAGTGTTCGATATAAGACTGACGAAACACGTCCGTAGCACCCGCGGTATCGGGTGGGGTTTTTGTCGTGACGTCACGAGCCCCATCCGCTACCGCAGATGGTACTGACTTCGGCAGCACGGACGCATCGATATCACTTTCAATCGCGCGTTCTGTTTCTTCATCGACCTTCTTTCCGTCGGGTGAAAATATCTTTATTCCATTGTCCTGATAGGGGTTATGCGAAGCGCTGATGACGATCCCGGCGTCGAAATCGAAGGCGCGCGTCAAATACGCTACACCCGGCGTTGTAATGACCTCGGCGGACTCGCAGATCGCTCCTACCTCCACTGCTCCCGCGTGAAAAGCGGTCTCGATCCAGCCGCCTGACTCGCGGGTGTCACGCCCCGAAATAAAACGCGGGTCGCGACCGAGCTTTTCGCAAAATTGCCTTGCAAGTGAAGCCCCGATGACGCTGACCGTTTTTTCATCGAGCGGAAATTCGCCCGCGACGCCCCGAATTCCGTCGGTTCCAAAGAGTTGTTTCATACAGGAAAAGCCGCCCACCGGCGGCAAAAACTAAGTTATACATTATGGCCCACCACGAAACAAATCCGAAACATCCATAACGGAGCGTTATAGGTGTAATAATTTTTTCGAAATCTGTTGACAACTGCAAGTCTTTTGAGAGAATCTTATACGTGCCGATGGTCAACCCCTTGCGAAAATGACCATTTAAAACTCTCCGATTTACAATGAACAGAAAGAACATTTTCCTAAGCCTATTAATCTCCACCGGCTTTGCCGCGACAACCTCAGCCCAATCAATCCAGCCCACTCCGACGCCCGTTCAGAACCGAATCGTCGTTACAAACACCATGCCGCCCGTGCAGAGCGCGAAATCGCCGACTACCGTGCCGTTCTCTCCGCAGATGCCGATGGGGATGCCCGTCCAGAACTCACAGGCGAGCAATCTGACATATAACGGGTTGAGCTTCTCGCAGATCAAAAGCAGGATTGCCGAGGCAAAACGCATTCTGCAGACGCGTCCGCTGACAACCGCTTCATCTGACCCGATCGTTTTCCTGAGCACCATTCGCATCGCTTATTATGACTCGAGGGAAAAAAAGATTGATTCGATCGTCATGACGAAGGAGCAGTTTCTAACGCCCTTTGTTTCGACAATGGCGATCTCCGCGAACGGTAAGCAGGTTTTAAGTCGAACAATCCGCGGAAACGGCGTCAACACACCGGTCGTTATCACGGACATGAACGGCCAGGTGCATCTGCCTCTGCTGGTCCAATATCCGCGCGAAAACCGGGGCATCTACCAGGAAATGGCCTACTATGTCTCGACCCATCCGGGCCTAGTTTCGCCTGAGGTCGTAAACGCCGGACGCTTTTATGTTGCCAATGTCGTGGAAATTGCCCGCGCCCAATTGCGTAACAAAGGATATTTTATCCAGCCAAAGATCGCCGATATCGCCGAGCGTCTCGCAACCGTTGAACATGTCGATCACCTGCGATTCCGCACGGAGTTTCAACCCAACATCTACAACGATATCTTTACGTTGTATGCCCTGAACGAGGGGAGCACGTACCGGTACTCTGTCAGCTCCGCCGGGGCCGGTGGCATGGTGCAGATGATACCGTCGACCTACAGAATGGTCCGTGCCCGTTTTCCAAACGCGGCGCTCATGCCGGATTTTGTCGAAGGAATGCGAAACCACGTAAACGCGACGCAGGCGATGCTTCTTTACATGCAAATGACGTGGAACGACCTTGCCGCAAGTCCAACCATTGCGACCGCCTTGCAAACGGGTATCGCCACACAGGATTACCTGATGGCAGCCGGATACAATTCAAACCCGGCGAAACTTCCCGGATATATTAATCGCGGCGGCGAGAATTGGACGTCGCTGATTCCGCGAGAAACAAAGATCTATTTGCAGATCTGGGATTCGCTCTCGCGAGCCGTCGCGTTGCCGCCGAGAAAGCTCTAATTCATTTTTTAAAAAGAAATTAGCCGCAGATGAACGGGGATGACGCAGATACAGACCCTTAATATCTGCGTCATCCGCGATAATCTGAGTTTTCTATGTGTTGCATCTGTCCGCTCAAGAGTGCGGTGCTGATTCGGCCTGACCGATCTTGGCGACCTCGGTTTGAACATCGGCGAAACTGCTCGACACGAGGTTTTGCCCTTCAAAAAAAGCATCGTTCGTCACCTCAAAAACCGCAAACGGAGGCGGCGCAAAGGTCGCCATTTTTTCGCGGTTCTCAAAATCCGCCTTGGCGGTAGACAGTCCCCATAAAGCTCCGAGATATACATCAAACGCCAGCGATACACGATCAAACTCGTGAAAATATCTATTCTTGCGAATCTCCCTTCCTTCAAATTGCGCGAAATACGAATACTCGCCTTCGTCTAGATGTATCTCAGTCAGTCTGGTCTCTCCGACTCCGGTTTGAAATTGTTTCTGAATGATCCTCGTCCATGTATTCGAATAAGGATCGCGAATCTGTCTCAACCGCAATTGCGTTCCCTCGATATAGTTGTCGAAAATCTGCACATGGCTGCTTGCCGGTGTGAGCGGTTCGGGCAGACGCTCAATCAGAAAGAGCCGGTGCAATTCGGTCTGTGCTGTCTTGTCCATTTTCTTGTAATTATTATACTCTTGAATATTATTTTGGTAGGAGAAATAACCACTTCATATGCGATCAAGAGTAATCATTTTGTGTGCACTAGCCGTACTACCCTTTGTTTTGTCAGGCTGCGGAGGACCGCCCGCGACAAGCCCAAATACCGTAAGCAACAGCGCCAATAACGCGAACAACCCGCTCGCGACAAAAACCCCCGTTACAGAACAGACGACCAATAACGCTCCGACATTAACGCCGGTTTTTAAGGCCTATTGCGAAGCGATGGTGAAGAAGGATGAGGCCGCGCTGCGAAAGATATATTCGGCGGCGACTATCAAGGTGTTTGAAGCGCAAATGAAGGAGGACAAGATCAAGACCTTGATAGAATTTCTCGAGACGGAGATTCCAGAGAAGATCTGCGAAGTGCGAAATGAACAGATCACGGGCGAAACCGCCCTCGCTGAAATCCGCACCGATACCTATCCAAAGGGATTGAAAGTAATATTTCACAGGGAGAACGGCGAATGGAAATTGACGAACCAGAGTCCGGGTTCCATAACGCAAACGCCCGCAAACACCGCCAAGTGACCGGAGCGGCAAACATCCTGCTTGCCGGCCGCGATCGTAGAATTATATCGTTATCCGAGTGCCGTTTATGTCGTAAAGACTGGCAAGCAGGATGCTTGCCCTCCGGTCACGCGCCCTTGCTCTCGGCGGACTTGTAGGGCGGCAGGATTACTCTTGCCGCTTTCTCTTTTTTCATCCCCAAAGCCCAGTCCGCCTGCATTAGCGTGTGAATATCGCGCGTTCCCTCGTAAATGACGGCTGCCTTGCAATTTCTAAGGTAACGCTCGACGGGATAATCGTTTGTGTAACCGTTGGCCCCGTGTATCTCGATGGCCATCGAGGCAGCGGTTTCGCTGCGGATGGTCGCCTGCCATTTCGCAAGGCTCGCGGCCCGGGCCGAGGGCAGGCCTTCGTTTTTCAGATAGCCGGTTTTTAGCCACAAGAGGTGGGCCATCTGATAGTCGGCCTCCATATTGGCGATCTTCTGCTTGACCAATTGGAAGTTGGCAATTGTCTGGCCCTGGACCTCGCGTGTGTTCGCATAGGCGACCGAAGCGTCGCGGGCCGCCCGGATGACGCCCGTCGCTCCCGATGCGACAGTGTACCGGCCGTTTTCGAGGCTAAACATTGCGATCTTAAAACCTTCGCCTTCGTTGCCAAGCATGTTCGCCTGCGGTACGCGGACATCCTGAAGCGAAAAATACCCAGTGTTTCCGGCGCGAATACCAAGTTTGCCATGCAGCGTCCCACTCGAAAAGCCGGGCAAGGTCCGCTCGATAATAAAACAGCTTAAGCCCGAATGATCGCGAATCTTTTGTTTCTCGGCATCTGTCCAACAGAAGAATAAAAAATGATCTGCGACATCGCCAAGCGATATCCACATCTTCTCGCCGTTCAATATCCAGTCGTCCCCATCGCGCCGCGCATACGAACGCATCCCGACAACATCCGAACCCGCATTCGGCTCCGTCAGTCCAAATGTGGCCAGCTTTTCGCCCTTCGCCTGCGGGACAAGATATTTCTGCTTCTGATCCTCGGTTCCCCAGCTAAGAACACTAAGGCTGTTGAGGCCGACATGAACGGACATCGCCACCCGCAAAAACGTGTCGCAAGCCTCCAGTTCTTCGCAAACAAGCCCGAGTGAGATATAGTCAAACCCGGCCCCGCCGTATTGCTCGGGGATACAGACGCCCATCAGCCCAAGATCGGCCATCTTTTCAAAAACAGAGCGTTCGAAATGCGATTTTTCATCCCATTCCTTTATGTACGGAGCAACTTCGCCCGCGACAAATTCGCGCACCGTTTGCTGCAGAGCTATGTGTTCTTCGGTCAGTTCCAGTTCGATCACGGTTTTAAGATTTCCTCGCTAAATTAAGTTGTGTGATAAAATTTGGTCATTATTTCAAACTTGGAGTTTACCATTTTGCAATTATTTCCGCGAAACGCCTCTGATCAAACTGGGACAGCGGACGGCTTGTCCGCTGTCCCAGACACGGACGAGCCGTCCGTGCTCCAATTATGATCCCAATTTCGAAGGCTTTAAATATAATCGAGCGCAAGACCGGTTTGCTCGGCCCGGAGTCTATCCCAGTCGGCGAATCGGTCGGTCGCATTTTGCGGCAAGCCATTGTCGCCGACACAGATCTACCGCCCTTCGACCGGTCGCAGATGGATGGATTTGCGGTTGTTGCCGCCGATACCAAAAACTCGCCCGTGACGATGTCAATCGTTGGCGAATCGGCGGCCGGGAAGGGGTGGCATAGGGAAATGAAAAGGGGCGAGGCAGTGAGAATCATGACCGGCGCCCCTCTTCCCAAAGGGGCTGATGCCGTTCAAAAGGTTGAATTAACAAATGAGGTTACCGTCGGGGCAGTCCAACAGGTTGTCGTATCTGAACCGACTGAAAAAGGCCGCCACATTGTTGGTCAGGGTAGTGAAATAACAAAGGGCACAACTATTTTCAGCCAGGGCGAGGGCGTAATAGAAAACATGATCGCAACGCTCGCGGCGTTTGGATACGCGAAAATTAAAGTCAGCAAGATGCCGCGAGTCGCGATCCTTGGCACGGGCAGTGAGATCGTCGAGATCGACAAAAAGCCCGGCCGGGACCAGATACGGAATTCAAACTCGGTGATGCTTGACGTTTTAAGCCGTAGATTTGGCTCGGAAACAACGGTGTTCCCGATCGTCAAAGATGAAATTTCAGATTTGAAATCTGAAATTTCAGATGCGGTGAAAAACAGCGATATTGTCGTGTTGACGGGCGGCGTGTCGGTCGGGAAATACGATCATACTAAAACCGCTCTGGCCGAACTTGGGGCCGAGATATTTTTTGATACGGTGAGGCTAAAACCGGGCAAACCTGCTGTTTTCGCCCGGGTCGGAACAACTCTGATCTTTGGCCTGCCTGGCAATCCGGTTTCGGCGGCGGTGACTTTTCATCTGTTTGTCCGCAAGGCAATATTGAAGATGCAAGGCGCGGCGGCGACGGAGATGCGGACTGGATTTGCCGTGCTCACCTCGGACGCCAGGGCGGCGCGTGAGCGGGACACATTCTTGCCGTCGCGGATCGAAACCAATAAACTGGGCCAATTGATCGCTCATCCGCTAAAATGGCAGGGTTCGTCGGATTTTGTCGGATTTGCCCAAGCGGATTCACTAGTCTTCGTGGCAAAAGGAAAGATGATTGCGAAGGGCGAGGTCGCACGGATAGTTTACCTATGAATGATCTTTCGCATTTTGACGATGTCGGAAAGGTAAGAATGGTCGATGTTTCGGGCAAAGAGCCGACCGTGCGGCGGGCCGTCGCATCGGGCAAGGTTTTTCTGTCAGTTGAGACGGTATCGACGCTCAAAAATCAGACGAATCCAAAAGGAAGTCCGCTCGAGATTGCCAGAATCGCGGGTATCATGGCCGCGAAACGGACTTCGGAGCTTATACCGCTTTGTCATCAAATTAACTTGTCGAAAGTAAATTTAACGGCCGAGTTCCACGATTTTGGTGTTTATCTCGAAGCCGAAGCTGTCACTAACGCACAAACCGGCGTCGAGATGGAAGCCTTGACCGCCGTTTCAGTTGCTGCATTAACGATTTACGATATGTGCAAGGCCGTACAGAAAGATATTGTGATTTCGGACATCCAACTCAAATCGAAAACCGGCGGAAGTGCGACAATTGGCCGCGAGAGTTAGTAGCCGCACGTGTCAGTAGCCCGCACGTAAGTAAGGGCTTCGCTGGCAGAGGAGCCTTACTTACGTGCGGGCTACTGAACAGGTTCTCTATGCGGGCTACTGATACGAGGGAACTTTGAGCTACAATAAACGTATTCGCTTTCAGATAGTTTGAGGAGTTTTGAAAGTATGAGATACACGCTGGCTGAAGACGCCAAACCGCAAGTCACTCTGCTCATCGCAGCTTCCGCTGTAAGTGTCGGGCTTTGGATTGTTTCGTTGTTTGTCCCGATTGCGGCGTATCTTGTGTATCCGCTTCAGCTTTTCGCGACGTTTGTCCACGAAGGCGGGCATGCTCTGGCGGCCCTTATTACCGGTAATTCGGTTTCCAGCCTGACGGTTTCGCCTGATACGAGCGGGATGGTCTGGTCGCAGGCGTCGGGCTTTTCGGGTCTTTTGATCTCGAGCGCGGGCTATCTCGGCACCACCGCGTTTGGCACGCTGCTGCTCGTCTGGATGCGGTACAGTCTGTCGTCCCGCCTGGGACTTTATTTCTCGGCCGGATTTGTCGGGATAATGACGTTTGGATTTGGATTCATCGCTCCGTTTTGGAATTTGCTCTCAAACGTCACGTTCGGCAGCGTCGCATTTACGATAGTTTCCGGTGCCGTGCTGACCGTCGCTCTGGCGGCGATCGCCAAATTTGCAAGCCTAAAATGGGTGAATTTCGCGCTCGCTTTTCTCTCCGTGCAATGTTTGCTGAATGCGCTGTTCAGCCTAAAATCGCTGTTCGTCATCTCGGCCTCCACCGACGCTACTTCCGACGCCGCCAATATGGCCGCCGCGACCGGCATTCCCGCATTGATATGGGTTTTTCTATGGATCGGCATATCGCTGATAATGATAACGGCCGGCATCCGGCTCTACGCGACGAGCAAGACTGCGGTGTCCGCCGATTCGGTTTTTGAAGATTAAGGCAGTCGGAAAAGTTGGAAACGGCCAAAACTCAAATAACGCTTGACCAATTCTCAGTCGGCTCGCGACTATTGGTTCGCTCGCGCACCGATTGGCGTTTTGCCGCGATTTCGAAGGTCGTCGACAAACGTGTCACCCTCACCGTCTGCTCGCCATCGGGCCGCACCTATCGGCTGCGACGCGACCTGGATTGTGAAATTTTCATGGAAGGCCTCATCCCAATCGTCGTCTGCAACGAACCGGACGACTGGCGTGAGAATTTTGGCCGCTATGATCTCCGTTGGTAGGCATTGAAAATGAGCATCACCAACAAGCGCAGTCAGGAAGGCGGGCTTGCCCCC
>JANPCJ010000265.1:0-7020 GCA_031430895.1 Chloracidobacterium sp.
CCCTACAACAAGGGCAAGATCAAGCTCCGGTGCGATATGGTCGCGCATCGAGCTAAGCTGCAAAAGAAACCTATCGTTTTTGTAAATCTCGTCGGGGGAAACGACGGCATTATCTTTGACGGGGCAAGTCTGATCGCCGACCAGGAAGGCGACATTTTTTTGCAGGCGGCTGCCTTTGAGGAATTTGTCGAGACCGTCGATCTCGATGTGCGAAAACCGGACGCTCGCGGCATCACCGGCGATGAATGTGTGTCTATTCGCAAGGCCCTTGTGCTTGGCATCCGTGATTATACCCGCAAGAATGGCTTCACAAAAGCCGTACTTGGACTGTCGGGCGGGATAGATTCCACACTTGTCGCGGCTCTCGCGGCAGAGGCCATCGGCGCCGAGAACCTCCTTTGCGTAATGATGCCGTCACCGTTCTCGTCCGAGGGAAGTATCAGGGATTCCGAGGAGTTAGTCCGCAACCTCGGCTGTGAAATCCGCACGGAACCGATATCCGACACATTCGAGGTTCTAATAGATCAAATGAATCTCCGAAAGCCGACAAAAGGCGGCGAGAGCCTCGCGGCGGAGAATATACAGTCGCGGCTTCGCGGCGTCATTCTGATGGCCATCTCCAACTCCGAGGGCCGTCTGCTCCTCTCAACGGGCAACAAGAGCGAGCTGGCGGTCGGCTATTGTACGCTTTACGGCGACACAAACGGCGGCCTCGCCGTCCTCGGCGATGTGCTAAAAACCGAAGTCTGGCAGATCGCACGCCATATCAACGAAAAGGCCGGGCGCGAGATAATCCCGAACAAAATCATCGACAAAAAACCGTCGGCCGAACTCGCTCCAAACCAATTCGACCAGGACTCACTGCCGCCTTACGAAGCAATGGACCCGGTGTTGAAAATGTACTTCGAGCAAAAGGCTTCCCCAACCGAGATCATCGCCGCCGGCCACGACGGCGATCTCGTGTATGGCATCCTCAACAAAGTGGAACACCCGGCAAATGAATTTAAGCGTCAGCAGTTGCCACCCACGTTGATAATCTCAAAGAATGCTATTGGCGTCGGGCGGCGGAGGCCCATAACTCATAAATATCGACGCAATGCGAATTCGTGATAATATCTTGAATGGAGGAAAGAACATGAGCGTCGCATTCATTGATGTTGTCGAGGACGTAAAACAACTCTCGGCCGGTGAAAAAGAAGAACTGCGCGATTTAATCGACTGCTATCTGTCAGACGAGCGTCGCGACGAAATTTTGCGAAATTTCGAGGCTAGTAAATCAGAAGTCTTGGAATCTTCCTATGACATCGAGAGACTGAAGGAATTGCTAAATTGCCTGAGGTTTCGTTCAGCAGCTCATTCAAACGAGCCTTCCGGCGTAGGGTTGCCGCTTATCCTCTAAGGGTGGATAAATTTTGGCGGGCGGTTGCGCTCTTTCGAGTTGAGCCGTTTCATCCCTATCTTAAAACTCACAAGCTCTCGGGAAAGCTGAATGAACTAATGAGTTTCAGCGTCGAATATGACATGCGTGTCATATTTTATTTTTCGGACAGGAACACGGCGCGCTTTATCGATGATCGGCCCGCACAACAGAGTGTATTAATGATTGAGAGCATGGAAATCGACGCTCAAGCCGAGTATATTGAATATCTCGCGTTCCAAAAGGCTTTTTCGCGTCCTGATTCGAGCAACCCGGGCCGTGTAGAACTCATCACTCGTTTTATCAAAACTCAGGAAGAAACGTATCGAATACTTGAGTTTCGAGAAAAAACCCTCGACGTGGAGATTCCTAGAAAGTGGCGGCGGTGGTGCGAAGCTCGACGCGATCTTTAGTTCAAGAATCATTCGGAAAGCTCGAAGATTTTGCAAGAAAAGAGTTCGACTCCGTTCAATACGACAACGGCGCAATGCTGACATTTCTATTGAACGGAGTTTTTATGTATAAATTCGATAGCCCCCTGAATAATATCAAGGTCGCCAGTCCGTGTCCGGCGGATTGGAACGAGATGTACGGCGATAATCGCAAGCGGTTTTGCGGTGATTGCAAGCTCAATGTTTACAACCTTTCCGGGATGACTCGGGACGAGGCCGAGGCATTGATAATAAATGCCGAAGGGCGTTTGTGTGTACGGTTTTACAGGCGTGCAGATGGCAGCGTACTCACCGCAGATTGTCCTGTCGGCTGGGCGAAGGTGAAACATCGGACGCGTGTCTTTGCCTCAGCTGCATTTTCGCTCGTGATGGCTCTGTTTACCGGCGTATTCTTTGTTTCTTTGCTTTCACGGAAACAGCCCATAACCGGGAAAATGAAGATTCCATTCACAACGTCAACCCCTGAGCATACGGTGGGCGTTATGGTTAACAGGAATACGAATACCGATATTCCACCGAACGATAGACCGGTTATGGGCAAATATGTGACCCCGCCGAAACCCAGCCCGCAAAAAAGGCTGCAAGAAATCAAGGGCGAGATCGATATCTCACCGGGCGGCAATAGCTAATTCTTAACGTAATAGCCTTGCCGGGCCCTCACACGCCCAGCCCGGTTTTGCAGTGCGACATCCAATTTGACGTATTTATTAGGCGGAAAATCGACCTCGGAATAATATTGGATCAGATACTGGGCACGCAGTTCGGCGGCAAGCTGGCGAAATATGCGGCCCAGAGTTTCTTCGTTGCGTTTCATATTGCCGGCGTTTTGCAGCGGGTCCTTCATTTTCGTCGAGACAAACTTTGGCAGGAATGCGCTGCCGCCCGTGTCTCCCGCGAGGCGGTCCATGCCTAACTGGGCTCGCCTGCTAATTTTATTCAGCTTATACGAGTCGCCCGCCGGATTAATTACATAAAAGACCGTGTCCGCGTTTTGCAGGTCGCGAAGGATATTGTTTTGAGCGCTGATATGTGCCGTGTCAGTCCTTGATGCAAGCTTATTTAGTTTGTCCTGCGTCAAGTTGTTAACATCCAATTCCTTATAGGTCGCTTTCTCAGCCTCCCGCGTGAGGTCGCTCCAATTATCTTCGCCATCCGTGAGGGCGACGATGACGCGGCGGCTTCGCACGGGAGCGTTTTTCTGTAAATAGCGTGCGGCGGCTGAGACGGTATCGTAAAAAGCGGTAAATTTGCCCGATGGAACCACTGTTCGCAGCCGTGCGGCGGCCTGCATCGCGGTTTCTCTCGCCAGGAGCGATATTGGTTTGTCACCGATGAGAAATATCGTGGCGCGGTCATCCGGCTTCATCACGCTTTCCAAAAATTGGGCTGCTGCCTTGATCTCAAATTCAAACAATGGATTAATGCTGCCCGAAACATCAATCAGCAATGCAATCTCAAGCGGCGTATTCTCAGCATCTGTCACCTGATCGATTGTTTGCCAGCGGCCGTCCTCACCGATTCGGAAGCTGTCCGCTGTTAGGCCAGACACCGGCTCACCGTTAGAGTCTGTGACCGAAACCGGAACCACGACAAGACGCGATTCGACCTTTATGATGTCGTCGTCTACTTTTTTTACGGGCGTGGGTGTAGCCGTTTGACCGTTAATAAAGGATGGCAAACTGACTGCGGCAAATAGAAAAGCTAGTCCGACGGAGCTAAGTTTACGCATGACGGGTAATTCTCTGAGGCCAGATAAAGTGCAAATAAATGAGGGCACCGAAGCAAACGGCTTTCAGACCGCCGCTCCGAAATACCCTCTTTAACCAAATTTACTTATCGTCGTTGACTTCCTGCGATTTGACCTCGACATTTTGATTAATGCCGCGGCTGACAAGCAGTTTTACTTCGACGCGTCGATTCTGTTCGCGGCCCTCGCGGGTCGTGTTGTCGGCGACGGCCTGCAGCTCGCCAAAACCATACGACGTACTCATTCTGCGAAGCGGAATATTGTGTGTTTCGATCAAGTATTCCTTTACAGCCTGTGCACGGCGATCGCTCAAAGCCTTATTCTTTTTCGTTCCACCTTCTGCCGAAGCAAAACCGGTCACTTCGATGGCATAACCTTTCAGCGTAATCGCCGCGGTCGCCACTTCGTCAAGCGAAGCCTTTGCTTCGGGTGAAAGGACTGAGCTGTTGACCTTAAAATTTACCGTAGCCGTCGTCTGGACGACATAATCGTCAAGATCGGTGATGCGCTTATTGGTGGCGTTGACTCCGGCAACAGCCGCATCGGCCGTATCCTGAGCGGCCTTGGCACCGCCCTTGGCGGCATTGGAGATGGCCATCAGTTCATCGATCTGACCCGAAACGCGTTCGGCGTTCTGCTCGGCCGCCGTCAAACGATCCTCAGCCGGGGTGACTCTCGAGTCAATCGCCTGAGCGGTCATCAAATTGCCCTTATCAAAGCGAACCTTATTGACCGAGACGTTTCCGGTGCTGTCACCGATACCCTCAAGCTCAAGATTTAATCCACGCACAAGCGACGTGACGGGATACCTGTCGCCGCCAAAAAAACCCTTGTTCTTAATGCTCGCATTGGGCGCGACCACGATTCGCGTGTCGACGCCAACGGCATCGCGCACGACAAACGTGTTGGCGTCGTCCTTAGCGACGACAATGCCCTTGATCTTATATTTCTGACCGTTGATCGCCGATCGAGTCTGAGCACCCTGAGCAAAAGCGCTGACGACGGAAATCGACAGTGCCAAAATTATTACCGATATTTTTTTATACATATATTTTTCCCCCTTAGAATTGAAGTTTTGTTTTGGTCCTACCTTTTAGGGACGCAAGGTTTTCGTTTGGGGTTGCCAAAAAAATTCACCGCCCGAGAGAACCGGCCCAATAAAATCGAGTATAAAACAACCGGCGAGCATATAACAAGAGATTTATTCGACCCATTGGAAACCTTATCGGTCGTTTAGCGCGAGTTCCCGGGGGCCGTCGAGACTCTTCCGGTTGGCCGATGACCTTGTACGACTGGAGCGCAAACGCCCTCGCCTCGGGCGCCGGTTCCTTCGGCGTGAGGGTGCTCGGTATCCCTGAACTTGGATCATCACCACGTTCGTCAGCGTCCAGACGGACGCTTGCAGGCGAGGGCGCCTGCGTTCCCGGCTTGACGGCGCCATCGGCAGAAAGCCGTCAAAACGTAAACTCAGCGCCTTCCAGATACCCCTTAAAATAGGCCAAAAATCTCTCGGCATCGGCCCCGTCGACGATGCGGTGGTCGTAGGTTAGGGCGAAGTAGGCCATTTGGCGGATGGCGATGTAGTCGTCGCCATCGGGTGAGGTCAAAACCTTGGCCCGCTTTTCGATAGTGCCGACGCAGAGGATGGCGACCTGCGGCTGATTGATGATTGGAGTTCCGAACAGGCCGCCGAAGACGCCGGGATTTGTGATCGTGAATGTGCCGCCCTGAACTTCATCGGGTTTGAGGCGTTTGGTACGGGCACGGTCGGCGAGATCGTTTGCCGCTGTCGCAAGCTCGGCGAGCGAGAGCGTGTCCGCGTTTCGGAGAACCGGAACGATCAATCCCCAATCGAGTGCCACCGCCATGCCGAGATTGATGTCGCCTTTATAGACAATCTGGTCACCGTCAACTTGTGCATTGACTATCCGATGCTCGCGAATCGCCGCTGTGACCGCCTGGAAAATGAACGGCATAAACGTGAGCTTCGTGCCAAAGCGCGCCTGAAAATCGGCCTGATTCGCGGTGCGGAACTTTGCGACATTAGTCATGTCGATCTCGTAAACGCTTGTCACATGCGCCGACGTTTGTTTCGAAAACGTCATGTGATCGGCAATTTTTTTGCGCATCAACGACATTTTTTCCACCCTGTCTTCCGTCGAAGCGGTTGTCTGAGGCGGCGAATAAGAAGTCTTTTGCGGCAAGGCGGCCGGAGAGGAAACCGATTGCGTCGCTGCGGCGCCTTTGACGAGCAGATCCTGTGGTCTCAATGCGGCACCGGTGTCGATAAACGACATAATGTCGTCCCGCGTCACGCGACCGCTGATGCCGCTGCCAGGAATTCGTGAGATGTCGATGCCGTGTTCCTTGGCAATGTTCCGCACCAGCGGGCTCGATTTTGTCCGTCGAAGCTCATCGACCGTTGCCGTACCATTTTGACCGCCACCTGTCGCGGCCGCTGCAACAGCTTGAACCGGAGCGGCGGGCGGAGGTGGTGGAGAATGAACAGCGGCCCCACCCGCTACCGCAGGTGGTACTAACAAGGGCTGACTGCTGACCGCTGACTGCTGACCGCCCGCCGCTCCGACCAAAGCCAGAACGGCCCCAACCTCGACAGTCTCGCCTTCCTGAACATTTATCACCAGCAGCGTTCCGCCCGCCGGCGACGGCACTTCGGCATCGACCTTATCGGTCGAGATCTCTAGCAGAGCCTCGTCTTTCTCAATCTTGTCTCCAACGGATTTGAGCCATTTCGAAACCGTGCCTTCGGTAATGGATTCGCCCATCTGAGGCATTACGATCTCAGTTACACTGCCAGACTGCGGATTCTGTTCCCCATCGGCTGCCCCAACCGCTACCGCAGGCGGTGCTGACACCGCTTCCTCGGGTTCCGGCTCTACTCTCTCGTTTTGCGTGACGGGAGAAATGGCTGCCTCCGGGACGGGCTGACCGCTGGCTGCTGACTGCTGACCGCTTTCCGCACGTGCCTCACCTTCTTCCCCTACAATGGCCACAACGGTTCCGACCTCGACCGTTTCTCCTTCCTGAGTCCTCACTTCCAGCAAAACGCCCGCCCCCGGACTCGGGACTTCAGCGTCAACCTTATCGGTCGAGATTTCAAGTATCGCCTCGTCCTTCTCAACGCGCTCGCCGACATTTTTCAGCCATTTTGATACCGTACCTTCAGTGATCGACTCGCCCATCTGGGGCATTACGACTTCCATGCTCATAAATTCTCCGTCAACATTGGTAGAATACTAGAAATTTTTGAGTAAGAAAACCAGACGCCGCAGGCTGGCGTTTCAAGAACGCACAATCACTCAAGGTGGTCTTGTGACCCGCTCATCTAAGTTGCAGTCAGGAAGGCGGGCTTGCCCCCGCTCTTGGGTATTGTGGGGGCAAAG
>JANPCJ010000266.1:0-2693 GCA_031430895.1 Chloracidobacterium sp.
TTAATCGAAAATCAATCTTAGGAATCAGTGCAGTATGACGAATGGGGGGAACACGTCTTACAGATAATAAATATTGGTTTTGAATTCACTCGAAGCCTATACCGTTCCGGGTCCTTAGTCAATAATCAAATCGCCCCGCCCGCCTTCAGACGAAGCCTGTATATACATACCCGTGAATTCCCAATGTCATTATCGTCACCAGAATTTTGTTGCTCCGTCCCAGCTTTTGCCATACAATAGGCGCGTTCATCAAAAGCTCACTGCGACGCTTTGTTGGCGACAGTTCGCCGCATAATAGAGTTTCCATGTATTTACTATGATGAGCGTTCGGAAATCCTTAAGTCCGTCTCATTTTTTTATTAAGAAATTATTAAGAGCGTTATGAGCAGCGAGGCCAGGCACTTATATGAATTCGGCCCCTTCGTTTTGGAGGCGGCGGAACATCGTCTGCTGCGCGATGGACGGCTGGTGCCGCTGGCGCCGAAGGTTTTTGAGACGCTGCTTTTGCTTGTTCAAAGAAGCGGGCATGTCGTCGAGAAAGACGAGATCATGAAGGCGATCTGGCCCGATAGCTTTGTCGAGGAGGCCAATCTGACGCAGTACGTCTTCGCTCTGCGTAAGGCCTTGGGTGAGGATGATAATGGACACGCGTACATTGAGACGGTTCCCAAGCACGGTTACCGGTTCGTGGCGGATGTCAGGGAAACAGGTGGCGAGAACGCTGATCCCGAGATTGAAACCCGGGTCGAAAGCCCGAGCATTCAAAAAGGCGAGGTGTCCCCGACCGGTCAAGATAAGATGCCCAGACCGCCTTTTGTCGGCGTCGCCGATCGCCGTGTGAAAGAAGCTGCGAGTTGGAGGCGAAGGCCGATATTTATAGCCATAGGAGCTATAGTGATTGTCGGGTTCCTTACGTCCTTCTACTGGTGGAACACTGGCAATAAGACCGAGACGGCGGGGGTTAAATCTCTGGCGGTGCTGCCTTTCAAATCCATGGATGGAGAAGGCAGCAACGAACATCTCGGACTCGGCATGACCGATGCCTTTATCCACAGGCTTGGCAATATCAGACAGATCGATGTTCGACCGACAAGGGCGATCCTCAAATATGACGGGGCGGGGCAGGACGTGATGGCCGCCGGCCGGGAGTTAGGCGTTGACGCCGTGCTCGACGGGAGCGTTTCGAGAGCGGGCGACCGTGTGCGTGTGGCAGTACGACTCGTGCGCGTCCGCGATGGAATGCCGTTATGGGCCGATAAGTTCGACGCAAAGTATACAGACATCTTTTCGGTGCAGGACTCGATCTCCGAACAGGTTGCGAGATCGCTCGCCCTGACTCTGAATGTCGAGGAAAGAAAACAACTCGCAAAGCAGCCGACCAATATCCCCGAAGCATATCAAGCCTATCTGAAAGGCCGCTTCTTCTGGAATAAGCGTACCGCAGATAACTATCAAAAGGCGATAGAACAGTTCGATCAGGCGATTGCATTGGACCCTCAATATGCCCAGGCTCAGGCCGGTTTGGCCGATGCCTACGCCTTGCTGGGTTCGATGGTCAATACCGTCGTGACCCGACGGGAAGCCATGCACAGGGCACGGGCGGCGGCCACGAAGGCTCTGGAAATCGACGAAACGCTTGCCGAAGCTCACACTTCACTCGCGTGGGTCAAAATGCAGTATGACTGGGATTGGTCGGGCGCGGAAAAAGAGTTTGAGCGAGCTATCGAGCTTAATCCGAGCTATGCAACAGCGCACCACTGGTATGCCTACTACTTTGCGGCGGTGGGGCGGCACGATGAATCAATTAGAGAGATTCGACGGGCGCAGGAGATCGATCCGCTCTCGCTAATTATCAATACGGATGTCGGAGACATGCTCTTTCTCGCGCGCCGATATGACGAGGCGATAGAGCAATGCCGGAAAACGATAGAGATGGACCCGAATTTTACCCTGGCGCATTTTATCCTCGCCCAAGCGTATGGGCAGAAGGGAATGTATGCCGATGCTATGGCCGAGTTTCAAAAGGCGGCGAATGCAGCTGGGGATGAAACGAATTATTTGGCATCGCTTGGGATGATTCATGCAAGGGCAGGAAGGAAAGACCAGGCACGCAAGATGCTTAATAAACTCACGGAGTTATCCGGCCGAGGCTATGTTCCGGCCTCTGACATGGCGGTAGTGTATGCCAGTCTTGGCGAAAAAGATCAGGCATTCGAATGGCTCGAAAAAGCCTATGAGGATCGCTCCGGTACAATGCTTCTAATCAACGTCTGGCCGGCGATGGATCCGCTGCGCCCGGACCCCAGATTCGCCGACCTGGTTCGGCGTGTCGGGCTTACCCGATGATCTCGCGAAATGGATGAATCGTGTTAACTGGAGCGGGCGACGGGGATCGAACCCGCGACTCGTCGCGAGGGAAGCTGACACTCTACCATTGAGTTACGCCCGCTTTTTGGAGGAATATTAACATGAAACACAAGCGATGCGCTAACTTTTTTTGGCATCGAGGAGAAGATCGATTAATTCCCTGACCGCGCCTCGGCCGCCGCTCGCCGTTGTGACGTAGTCTGCCGCGGCTTTAACGACCCTGTGCGCGTCTGCGACCGCCACGTTCAGACCAACCATCGGGAACAGTGGGAGATCAATCGTGTCATCGGCGATGAAGGCAATTTCATCGGGTGCGATGTTTGCGG
>JANPCJ010000267.1:0-11752 GCA_031430895.1 Chloracidobacterium sp.
CTAAGCGGTCGCTCTCGAGCGTAACATACCTGTCAATTGTTGGCATTCTGTTCCGACCCGAAATGAAAAACCGAACTTATGATTATGCCGAATCATTCGGCATAACACTCAGAATTTCGCGTGTTATCGAGAATTCCCTTAGCCCGTGATGGTGGCGCTGATGGTTTCGGACCAGGCGCTGGTGGTGCCGTCGGTTAGGCGCCAGCGGAGCATGTAGTGGGCCATTTTGCCGGCGTCGGCGCCGTCGTAGGCGGCCATGTATGGCGTTTTGGAATCGACGGTTAAAAAGGTGCACTGCGTTTCGTCGGTCGGCGGCGGCCCGTCGAGCTTGAGATAGATCTCGGCGCCCATGGCGCCGCGCGGGCGTTTTTTATTATCGGGCGAGGCGGCGTCGGTCCAGCGGATCGTGTGGCGGAGCCGTTGTGACGTATCGACCGAACCGACGGGCTGCGTCGCGTTTGCCGGGGGCCTTTTCCGAGACGATCGGGATGCCGGTGGCGAGCATGGCCTCTTTGGACGCTCCGCTCGCGTTTGCAATATTGCGGATCGAGCTAAGAAGATTTTCGAGAGTATCGCGCTTTGCGTCCTTGAGCTGAGTTTGGGCCTTTCCCGCGGCCTGTTGGGCGACGTGACCGGTGAACTCAGTCGAGAATTCGTTCGTCGCGGTGTCGAGAGCGGCCACCTGCTGTGCCGTTACGTTTGGATAGGCCGGGAGATTCGCGTTCATCGCGGTGACGGATTGGGTGGCGATGTCGATCAACTCGGGTCGGATGCGTTTTGTATGCTTTTAGGCATTGGGAATATCCTCCTTTTGAAGTGAGATTTTTGAAATTGTTACGGATTCTACTCATTTATATTCCAAATCCGGCGAATTGTAAAGAAGTTTTTTGCGCGAATTTCCCGACGCAATGAGTGCCACCTCATCTTTCCGTGTTTTCCGTGGTGATTTTTCGGAAGTTACCACGGAACACACGGAAAAAGCACGGAACAGGACGCGAGGAAAACATTTCCTCACACCTGGAAAAGATTTCCCGGCGCGAGAACAAGGTTTCTCGGCGCAATACCTGGCCCTCAACGCGCGATAACAACCGTTCACGGCGCAATATCAAGCTCTCAAGGCGCGATAACAACCGTTCGCGGCGAAATAACCATCGTTCGCGGCGCTATATCAAGCGCTCAAGGCACGATAACAACATCTCGCGGCGCCATGACAAGCTTTTCCGGCGGGATGGGTGGGCGTCAGCAATGCGAGGGACATTTCGGTCTGTCTTAGCGTGGTTGTTATACCCCGACCGGTGTGAGCGAAAAGACGCGGCTGTATCTAGTTGCCGCTGCGATGTCACCTTTTCGCAATGCATCTCTTCAAGTTTGTAGGCATCTTCAACCGAGAGGTACGGAGACCATTCCTCAGGCAATCTATGCGATTTTATCACACCATCGGTCGCCGCTGGCGGCAAAAAGCGGTTGCGGCATATCAAACTACCTTGTCGATGTACGCGGGATGGGTTTTTGGATTAAGAGCGGTGTTGAGGGCGTCGCCGAGGATGTTGACCGAGAGGACGAGGAGGGCGAGGGCGAGGCTTGGGAAGACGACCATCCACCAGCCGTCGCGGATGAAGTGCTGGCCGTTGTGGAGCATCGAGCCCCAGCTTATGCGGTTGGCGTCGCCGATGCCGATGAAATCGAGTGCCGCCTGGAGCAGGATCACGCTACCGACGGTCAGCATCATCTGCGTGATTATGATGGGGATGGCGTTTGGCAAAATGTGAAAGAGCAGGATTCTTGAAGGCGACGCACCGAGGGCTTTGGCGGCTTCGACAAAGGGTCTTTCTTTTAACGACAGAACTTCGCCGCGCACAAGCCTGGCCATCGTCGTCCAAAATGTGAAGCTCAGAATAATTACGAGATAGAAAAATGACGTTCCGAAAAGCGCGGCCATAACCAATGCGAGGAAAAATCGGGGCGGGATCAGGATGAATTCCGTCAGCCTCATCAGAACATCATCCGCAAGGCCGCCGGCATACGCGGCGGTCGCTCCGACAATCACACCGATCAATCCGCTAACCAGCGACACGAACACGCCGAAAAGAATCGACGTTTGAGCGCCCTGGATGACTCCACTTAAAACATCTCGGCCAAGATCGTCCGTGCCAAACAGAAATCGTCCGGATGGGGACTGAAATGTATCGTTCGAGGTTTTCGAGGGATCGAACGGCACAACGACATCGGCAAAAACAGCGGCCGTAAGAAATAATGCCAGCACAATCATGGCGATGGTGGCCAGTTTGTCGCGCGTCAATAATCGCCATAGATTCGACGTCCATAGCGGTCTTTGATTCTCAATTATTTCGCCGGTCGCCATAGGTCAGGTTCGAAAACTCCTGTGTCGCGTATCGACATCCAAAAACTCCCGTGTCGCGTAGCGACAATTGATTTTAGCCGTGGGTTTCAACCCACGGGGTCAATCAAAAAAAGATTGTTGCCGCGTCAGCGGCAATTGAATCGAGAAGCAAAAATCAGTCGTCGCTGACGCGACGAGGAAATTCTATTCCGGCTACCGTGGGTTGAAACCCACGGCTAAATTCATGGTATCGCTACGCGATACGGTTCCACAATTACAGATTCGACAAGCTATCTTATCCGCGGATCGATCATCGGATAAGCCGTGTCGGTAACGAAATTCGCTACTGCAACACCGACGGAGGTCGTGATCAGAAGGCCTAATAGAATCGGATAATCTCGCGCCGCGATTGCTTCGAGCATAAGCCGACCGAGACCCGGATAGGCAAACACGGTCTCGACCAGCACGGCGCCGCTAAGCAGCATTCCGAGATCGCTGCCGATGATCGTTACCACTGGAATCAGAGCATTTCTGAGCGCATGGACGTATAAGAGGCGGCTTTCGCCTATGCCTTTTGCACGGGCCGCGATTATGTAATTCTCGTCGAGCACGTTCATCATCTCAGCTCGTGTTAATCGCAGGATTTGGGCCAACTGGACTATGACCAGCGTCAAACACGGCAAGGCTAAATGTGAAATAAAGTCAGCGGCGTAAGCCAATCCACTCAGATCCTGATTTGCGGACGTAACGCCCTGAGCCGGAAAAAGTCCCAGTTGCAGCGAAAACAGCAGCAGCAATAACATCCCGATCGAAAAAGACGGCAGCGAATGCCCCAGCAAAGCAAAGGTGTTGATAAGACGGTCGTAAGCGGAATCCGGTCGCCGGGCCGATTCGACGCCCAGGAAGATTCCCAAAACCGCCGCGATGACAATCGAGGGAATAACCAGCAACAGCGTTGCCGGAAGGCGTCCGAGAATAACGGAAAGTACGCTCTGCTGATGACTCAGTGAATATCCGAGATCGCCGCGCACGACGTTAGAAAGATAAACCCAAAGCTGTGTCAACAGCGGCTGGTCGAGACCGAACTTGGCGCGGATCAACGCGAAATACTGCTCGTCGCCGCTTTGCCCGGCCAGGTAGTTGACCGGATCGCCCGGTGCAATATGTATTAGAAAAAAATTAAAGACGATTAGGAGAAAGATCAGAATGGCCGCTTGAGCGGCCCGGCGGACGAGACGGACGCTAATCAACCGGGAAAAGAATTTTCTCGAAACTGAGACATTCACATGTTTCTTCGGAAGAAGCTAAATACCATTTTCTGTGGGCTATGCCCGTCGATGTACGGTGAGGCTTGCCTCACCGGAAGCTGGAATAATTTTTCGCGGCTGTGCCGCCGTTTCCAATTGGCGCAGAGACGGCGGCGTAGCCGCAAAGATTGGTGTTAAGCTATCGGCGTGGCACAGCCCCGCCGCACATCGAGCGGCAAAGCCGCAAAGAAATTTAACTAATGCACATGCGCACTTGTATGTTTACATTCCGCGTCCGAATCGGGATCATGGCAATCGCAACCGGGGTCGTTGCATTCGAAGTGCCCTTGCTGCAGCATTCCGTCAAATTCGTCGGCGAAACGCCGTCCGCCCTCTTTCACGCCTGTTTCGGTTAACTGGTACGTGTCGGAAAAATCGAAGTTGACGAGATTTTTTTTACCTAATTCCGACAGATTAACGGATAGGATTTCTTCGCTAGCGTCAAGGAACTTCTTCAACCCGACAACGGTGATTTGTTCGCCAAATCCTTCGCCGCGCATCCAGAACATCACTTGCAAGATTTCATCCTGCCAAAAAATACTTGGAGCTTCATCAGTTGTGATTAAATCGACCGGCTGTTCCCGCATATTTCTAAACCTCCTCTGGCAGAGCGACCTTGACCACGTTATTTTCGACCTTCATCGGCAATGCTTTCAGACTCAAAGCCGGATCGGTCAGGCATCGCCCGTTTTGCCGCACATCGAATTGATAACCGTGCCACGGACATGTCATAACACCGCCTTCGAGCAACGCGGTCTCAAGCGAAAGGTTTTCGTGGCCGCACGCATTTTCATAAGCATAAAACGTCCCGGCCACATTACACAAGAGCAAATTGATGCCCCCGGTTTCAACTACGCGGAAATCATTTTCGGGGACCTGATCGACGCGGATGATCGGCATCAGATTTTTCGCCTTTGTATGTGTCAAATCGGTCTTACGCGGCAGAATTTGCACCAGCTTGACTGGCGGCGGAAGAGGAGCTGAGGCGATAGTATCTTCATAATCGACATTGAGCAGATCGGGCGTGTGTTCGCGCAGAGCTATTTCGATCTCGGCTTTGAGCATCGACGACGAAACATTAGCGGTCGACGCACTGCCGATGAGCCGCAGGCGGGCCTCGCTGTTTTTTACCTCGACAAGTTCGACATTGGCACCGTAAATTTTCAACTGTTCACGGGCAGTATCGAGCGCGTTTTCGACACGCGTTTCGAGCGGCTGCGTCATCAGGTCGTGAACCATCAAAACTGCCTGAATGATCTCGTCACTGTTCAATTCATCAAGAATTTTTTCACCTTCGGGCTGCTCCGAAACTATCTCCAGAATCCGTTTAAACGCACCGTGATGCAGGTCGAGTACGGTATAAACCAGTGCGCGGACATGATTGCGAACTGCTTCTTCCGGGTGCTGCTCGATGGATTCGAGCAGAATATTCAGTTGGTCGAATGCGGTGGTCTCTTCGACAATTTCGGTTGTTGTTTCACTCATTTTCCTAAACCGGACATTGTCTGCCGCGTACGATCTCTTCAAATTCCGGAAATCGAGCGGCGATCTCCGGGCTGCACTCAAAACCGATCTCAGAATCGACTGGTTCGATGTCCAAAACTATTACTTCCCGCGGTAAGGCCTTGAAATACTGCAAGATCATCATCAAATTATCGAGACTGATAATGCCCGTAACCGATTCCGCCACGCATTCCTGCACCGTTTCATCGTCATGCTTTGCAAAATCCCAGTGATAGACATTTAGAGTTCCAGGCGGTCGTCCCTCGCGTTCCGCCGCCGAGATAAAAACTACCCGGTCATATTTACCCGGCTCATCCTGAAACCACTGCAAAACCGCGATAGCCCCGAAACTCAAGTTCTCAAGATCGACGTTTTCCGGCCATTTTTGTTGTTTAAGATAGGCGAGGAATATCTGGCCAAACGATAAGTCTTTTAAATTTGGATGGCCCACTCCGGCGATCAACACTCTCACAGACTGTAAATTCCTTTTACTATTATATGATAAAAATGGCGGGCGACGCGTCGATCGTTAAGGGCGTGGTAACGGGTAATAACGCCTTTCCTGATATGTTTTTACGTCGAATAATTCCGACATGCTCGAGTTCGGCTAATCTGGCCGAGAGCATGTGTAAGCGATGCCGCCTCCGCACAGCCACATACATTCTCTTTCATTGAATCAAAGACCGTAAGGCTCATCGCTTTTGACAAGGTCAATTATTAACTCTGTTTACGAGCATAATAATATAACCTTTTTTGGCAATTGCAAAGGAAAATCGGGTCAGATCAGACCAGACTCAATCAACTGTTTACGAATCATCAAAATAGAGAATCACAACGGATCAGACCGTAAAAAATTACATATACTTGACAAATGTTCATTTAAGAGTTACTTGTTTCTGATACTTCGATTTATCGAACTTTAATTCTTTTTTCCGTGGCACAACATTTCGATTGTAGTACGTCACGGATATTTTTTTCGTTTCGTAAATGTTTTTCAGAAAAGATTGATCTAATTATTTAATTCATGAGCAAAAAATAATGCATGCGAAACTCTTAACCAAAATACAAGAATTTCACGGACACATGTGTCCAGGACTTGCAATGGGCATTCGGGCGGCGGAAATTGCGCTCGAAGAGATCGGAGCACATTCGATGGACGAAGAGGTTGTGGCCGTGGTCGAAACCGATATGTGCGGCGTCGACGCGATCCAGTTTTTGACCGGATGCACCTTTGGCAAAGGCAATCTGATCCATCGGGATTACGGTAAAAATGTCTATACCTTCTTTCGCCGTTCGGACGAAAAAGCAATCCGTGTGGTTACCAACCCGTCAGGATGGGGCGACCCGAACGACGAGCACCGTCAGCTTTTTGCCAAAGTCCGTGCCGGAACCGCAACACCCGACGAAAAATCACGCTTTCAGGAATTGCATGTCGCAAAATCCAAAGTAATCCTCGACACACCGCGAGAACAGCTATTTACGGTCAGCGAAATTAAAGCAGAGCCGCCAAAAAAGGCGCGGATACACAGCTCGATCGAGTGTCAGGACTGTGGCGAGTCGGCGATGGAAACGCGCATCCGCAAATTTGGCGGGCGAGATCTCTGCATTCCATGTTTTGAAAAAATCGAGCCCCGTTAATTCTAAATCTTCTGTGGAAAAAAATATGAAGACTGCATTTATCGTTCGAACTCTCTTGTTTCTTGCTTTGGCAATTATACTAGGCGTACCCGCCTCCGGTCAGGAAATAACCGCTACCGTTTACGGCACTGTTTCCGACGCCAACCAGGCCGCGCTTGGCGGCTCCAAAATTACCGTAACAAATGTAGCGACCGGTTTTAGGCGCACATCGGTGAGCGATAAGGGTGGAAATTATACACTTCTTCTTCTGCCCGTAGGCACTTACGATTTGGCGGTTGAAGCGGGCGGTTTTCAACGCTACTTAAAAAAAGGAATTACGCTCACGCTCAATGACGAGGTGCGGCTAAACGCTCAATTGGCTGTCGGAGCAATAAGCGAAACGGTCGAGGTAAATACCGAAGCTGGTTTGTTAAATCTCGAAACAGGCTCTGTCGGGCAGGTGATCGGGCGGCGCGGAATCGAAGACTTACCACTGAACGGCAGAAATTTTCTCCAGCTTGCCAGCTTGCAGGCGGGTGTTACTCCAAACGTGACGACAATTACCGAATTTACCGCCGGACATAACGGACAAACCAATTTCAGCGTAAATGGTCTGCGAGCCCAATCGAATAATTTTCTGCTCGACGGCACGGATAACAACGATGGCTTTATCGGCACGGCCGGCGGCGTTCCTTCACCTGATGCTCTACAGGAATTTCGCATCCTGACAAATGCATATTCGGCTGAATACGGTCGCGGCGGCGGAGCGGTGGTTAACATCGTCACGCGCGGCGGCACAAACAAATTTCACGGCTCGGCCTACGAATATTTGCGCAACGATTTTTTTGACGCCCGCAATTTTTTCTCGGCGGCTGTGCCAAAGCTGCGGCAAAATCAATTCGGCGGAACATTTGGCGGTCCGATCCGCCAAAACAAAACCTTTTTCTTTGGCAGTTACGAGGGTTTCCGCAGTATTCAAGGCACGGTTGCTTCGTCGGTTGTGCCTTCGCTTCTGCAACGGCAGGGGAATTTTGGGGCAACAGCGACAATCCGCGACCCGCTGCTTTCGGGCAACTGCACCACCGCCGATAGAACAGCTTGTTTTCCGAATGGGCAGATTCCGCTCAATCGTTTCAGTCCGATTACAAACCGAATTCTGGCTTTGCTACCGGCACCGAACCGGGGCGGCAGTTCGCTTGTGTCCGTCGGCGATGGCACATCCAATTCAAATCAATTTCTCGCCCGTGTGGATCACGCCTTGACAGGCAAAGACAATCTATCGGTACGGTATTTCTTTGAAGACGGCAACGCTCTTAAACCCTTTACCACGCCGCCGCCAATCAACGTGCCGGGTTTTCCGTTTCGTGACAATTACCGTTTTCAAAATTTAGCCGTCAGCAACACGCATGTTTTTACACCAAATCTGATCTATGAATTTCGTTTCGGATATGCTTTTACGCGGACGAATTTTAACCAGGCGGCCTATAAAATTGATCCAACTACATTAGGTTTCACCTATCCGATCATTGGCGACGCTAATATCCCATTGATCGGGATAACCGGGCTGACGACCTTTGGCACCAGTTTTGAGACCAACGGCGAAAGAAAAGACAATATCTATCAATTCAAAAATCACGTGACTTATGTTCGAGGGCGGCATACGATAAACACCGGGGTCGATGTTTTTCGCAATTTGTTTAATTTGCGTGAGGACAACAACAACGCCGGAAATTTTACTTTTCGAGGCGGTATAACCGGCAACGCGGTTGCCGATTTTTTGCTGGGGCAGCCAACCGGTTTTACACAGGCATCACCGGGCGCACCGGCATTTTTTCGCTCGACTTACATTCAACCCTATGTTCAGGATGATTTTCGCGTCAATAAGCGATTGACCCTTAATGTCGGTTTGCGCTACGAGCTGAATTTACCCGTCTCGGAAAAGCAAAATCGCCTCGTCGCCTTTCGTCCCGGCCAGCAGTCGCAAATCGCGCCGACCGCTCCGCGTGGCCTGCTCTTTCAGGGCGATTCCGGACTTGACCAGATCATACCGACCGACAAGAATAATTTAGCTCCACGCGTCGGTTTTGCGTTTGACGTTTTCGGCGATGGCAAAACGAGTTTACGCGGCGGTTACGGAATTTACTACGACATTTTACTGGGAACCTTATACGGCAATTTTGTCGTTACTACGCCTTATACGGCAACAGTCAACGGCACGACTCCGCGTAATTTCACCGATCCGTTCACCGGCGCCAGCCCTTTTCGTAATGGTATCCCAACCGGGCTTTTCCCAAATCTCCTAAACCTCAATGTTCTCGACGCGAATTACGAATCGCCGTATAATCAGCAATGGAATTTGAGCCTCCAGCGCGAAATTTTTAAGGACTTTATTGTCGAAGCCGGATACGTCGGAACGAAAGGAACGCATCTACCCGGTACAAGGGTTTTGAACACGGGAGCTTTCACGCCGACCGCCACCGCGCAAAATGTCGATTCGCGCCGCCCGTTCGGCCCGGCTTTCGGCCAGATTTTGAATTATCAATCAACTTTTTATTCAAATTACAACTCCCTTCAGTTGACAGCGAACAAACGGTTTAGCAAAGGCTATTCGATTCTTGCCGCTTACACGTTTTCAAAAGCGATTGACAACGGATCGTATCCGACCGGACGTCGGGCCATCCGTGTCGGGACAATCGCCCAGGATCAAAACAATTTGCACGGAGAAAAAGGCCTTTCGTCTTTTGATACGCGGCATCGCTTCGTCGTCAGCTATCTTTACGAACTGCCGTTTTTCCGTAAGCAGGAAGGCGCTCTCGGCAAGATTTTCGGCGGCTGGCAGCTTAACGGCATTACAAGTTTTTCAACCGGCAAACCGATTGTCATTCAAGACAGCTCCGACCCAAATCGAGACGGCGTAGCCTCCGACCGGCCGGACGTTTTGTTTAATCCAAATCTACCGCGCGGCCAGCGCACAGTTGCCAGATATTGGGATACAAGCGCGTTTGTGAGAATTCCGGGTGGCACAAACCGTTTTGGGTCCGCGGGACGCAACATCGTCATCGGCCCTGGTTACGGCAATACGGATATGTCACTATTTAAGCGTTTTACGGTTAAAGAGCGTACAAATTTAGAGTTGCGCTGGGAAGTTTTCAACGTCTTTAATAAAGCGAACTTTGACAATCCGGGCGGCGGTGCCCCGTCTAACGACACGGCTTCCCCGATATTCGGAAGTCTCCAAAGCACTCTGCCCAATAGCCAAAGAATTATGCAATTTGCACTGCGGATCAGTTTTTAAGGAGAAAAAATATGAAGAAATTTATTTTTGTTTTGTGTTTATTGGTTTTGGTGTTTTCAGTTCAAACTTTCGCCCAAACCAAAAGTGAAAAAGTTTCACCCATCGAGGAACAGCAGATGAAAAACATTCTCACGCTTCACGGCCATATGTGCGCGGGCGTGGCGATCGGAATCCGTGTTTCGCAGGCCGCACTGCGCGAAATGGGTGAAAATACTTTTCAAAACGAGCTGGTCGCGTTTGTGGAAACCGACAAATGCCCGGTGGACGCGGTTCAAATGATGGTCGGAACAACAGCCGGCCGGCAGAATCTGATCTACGAAAAAACCGGTAAAAATATCTTTTCTTTCGTCCGGCGCAAGGACGGCAAAGGCGTAAAGATCACCGTCAAGGAATCGAAACCGGATCAAGCTTTCAACGCATTACGTGAAAAGAAGTTTGCCGGAAAAGCAACGAAAGAGGAATTGGATCGGTTCGAGAAAATGATGGATGCCCGGATCAAATCCGTGCTTGCCGCGCCCGAAAGCGAGTTGCTGACAATCGAACCAATTTCAGTTGCGGTTGCTCGGGTGCAGCGAAATTAAACTCGGATTGCGCTGGGAGATTTTGATTTAGAGGCAAAATGGAAATTATCGGCCGCACTCAGCGTCCCCCTCGGCGGCCTCTGCGTTACAAATATCTTAACGCGGAGATCGCTGAGTTTTTCGCGGAGATCGCGGAGAAGGAGTGTGCCGTTTCCCTGAACCGGTTCTCAAATTAGAAAGGGCCGTCAAACTGTGTGAAAAAAATACCTACCTATCTTATCGCCCTTTTCGCACTTCTCTCCGCGTGCTCGTCCAATCCAACCGAAAGCACATATACGATAGCCTTTGCCGTTCGCGACGCGCCTTCGGTTTTTACAAGCATTGCCCATGGCGGACCGCACATGGTTATCACAACTTTTTTGTTCGACAGCCTTGTTTGGAAGGACGAGAAAGGTTTTGTACCGCTTTTGGCGGAAACATGGCAATCGTCCGACGACAAAAAGCTTTGGACATTTAATTTACGCTCTGGTGTCCGCTGGCACGATGGTCAGGATTTTACAGCGGACGACGTAAAATTCACCTTTGACTATCTGCGGGGCAATCCGTTGACGATGAATTCGGACGAATCAAACAGGCTGATTGAAAGTATTCAAACCCCTAATGCTCAAACGGTTATTTTCCAACTCAGAGATTCCGCGCCTGATTTTCTCGGCAATATCGCCGGACAAACGATGATCCTTCCAAAACACATTTGGCAGTCAGTCGCTGACCCGCTTAAATTTCAGGAAAAAGCGGCGTTCGTTGGCACGGGGCCTTTTAAATTCAGGGAAACACGACGTGGCGAATTTCACGTTTTTGAGGCCAATAACGATTATTTTCTGGCGCGTCCGGTAGTTGACCGCTTAATTTTCAAAAATGTCAGTAATCCTTTGCTTGCTCTCGAAAGTGGCGATGTTGACGCCGCTAATCCCAATTCTCCAACCGCCGTTCAGAGCTTACAGAAACGCGACGAATACGAGATTCTCATGGGGCCTTTCAGTTACTATTTGACCAAATTAATTTTTAATGTAAAGCGGCCGCCGTTTGATTCTAAGGACATGCGCCACGCGGTTGCCTATGCACTAAATCGTCCGGAGATCGTAAAACAAGTTCTCAATGGTGAAGGTAT
>JANPCJ010000268.1:0-6647 GCA_031430895.1 Chloracidobacterium sp.
CATCTGATACGCTATCACGCCGAGGCTGTAGATGTCGGAACGCGGATCGAGATGCTCGCCGCGGCATTGCTCGGGCGACATATAGAGCGGTGTGCCAAGTACGGCACCAACGCGTGTCAGCTCAGCCGAGTTGCTTGAATCATACAGCGAACGGTTGGTCGTTCCGTGTTCCGTCACCGTTTCTCCGTTATCGGAAATTATTTTGGTACCGATCGTGTCTTGAAACTCGGACGAGATATCGCCGTCGTCAAAAATCGCCGTCTCACTCTCCGATTTAATCGGATCGAGAAGAACTGTTCCCGCTTCAGAAACGAGCGTCTGATGTTCCGCCGTCCCCGCGAGAGTCGGCGCATCGGAAATCCGGGTATCGATGCCGCCGTCAACATTCGTTCCATCACGTACGTCACCGCCGAAAGTGGTGTTCGCACTCGAATCAAGCGTCGGGGTAGCGCTGTGAAATACATCGAGCGGTTCCCCGTTCCCCGAATGCACATCGTGTTCTTCCAGCTTCGCGATACCAAAATCGAGAACCTTTACGGTATAACCGCCGCGCTGATTTGGCTCGAGCCAGATATTGTCGGGTTTTAAATCGCGGTGGATAATGCCCTGGCCGTGTGCTTCGTGAACGGCAGAGCAAACCTGTTCGAGAATATCCAGCGTCCAACCGACCGGCAGATTCTTCTCCTCGTCAAGTATCTCGCCCAGCGTACAGCCGTCGAGATATTCCATGACAAGATAGGCGACCTGCCCGTCCCTTGTCTCCGCAAAACCGAAGTCGGTAACATTAACTACATTCGGATGTCGCAACCGCCCCGCTGCCCGGGCCTCGCGCCGAAATCGTTCGACAAACTCCGTCCGCTGCATATACTGCGGCGCAATAATCTTCACCGCTACCGGGCGCTCGGTGCCAAGATGCGTGGCCAGATACACCGTCCCCATCCCGCCGCGTCCCAACTCGCGAGTCATCTGATACTTACCGTCCAGCGTCTGGCCAACAAAATCCGCGAAATCCATATACTCTTAATCAGAAAACTATACTAGCTTTTCAGATTAGTATGAAGGCGGATACGAATATGATCTCGAATTAGTTTTGCTCTCAAAGCTGTAGGGAGATAATCCGCACTCATGCGCCGATGGCCGGAAATCGCAATATATATCACATTCTGTAATAAGTTAGTCGCATTTCTTATTACAATCTGCGATAATTTTGCCGGGGTTGAGTGAGAATAATAAGCGAACGAAAATTACGAGAATTTTCACACGAGGCAATCGGGGCGGAGGCAGTTAGTCGCGGCAAGGTGTTGCGGGGTTGGATAAACATTGTGCGTGTCGCGGATTGGGCAAGTTTGAGCGAGATCAAACAGACTTTCAATTCAGCGGATGCATATGGGGACTGCGTTATTTTTGACGTCGGCGGAAACAAATACCGGATTGTGGGCAAAGTCGGTTACAAAAAGCATTTAGTTTTCATTCGATTCGTCTTAACCCATAACGAATACGACAAGAAAATGGCAGCCAGATTGCAGATATACTCTCTCGGACATGAAACAAATGAGGAAAAAGGATGATTCAAACTACCGCTTACAATCCTAGAAAATACGGAGCGTTACTAACGCGGACGCTCCCCGGAGTTATTGAAGACGGAGCAGATTACGAACGCCTGGAGACTGTGTTTAACGATTTGATTAACAAACGCGATAATCTCGCACCTGAAGAAAATCGTCTTTTCGACCTCTTGGCAAATCTTCTCGAAGACTACGAAAAACGCACTCTGCCGCCGATGAAAGATTCCAGTCCGATCGAAACATTGAAATTTCTAATGCAGGAAAATGGATTGCGCCAGTCCGATTTAACCGATGTTTTCGGTAGACAATCTGTCGTTTCTGAAATTCTCAACGGCAAGCGCCAGATCACCAAAAATCAGGCGAAGGCACTCGCCCAAAGATTCAATTTGCGGTTGGAGGCATTTATCTAGTAGTGTTCTTGAAGATCGACCTCGACATTCCATGATCGTAGAATTTGCTATTTAATCCGGTTTATTTTAGACTTACGCAAATTTTGAATGGACAGCGATTGTTGCATCAGTAAAACTATATTTCATTTATATCGCTGTGTGTGATAGAGTTTCAACGTGTTCAATCTGAACCAGAATCGCCTTTTGATATAGGAGACAAAAAATGAGCATGGATAAGGGAAAAGCGATCGAGTCTGCGTTGCTGCAGATCGAGAAAAAATTTGGTAAAGGGTCGATAATGCGGCTGGGGGAGCGGCCGCAGCAGGATATCGGAGCGATATCGACTACGTGCCTGAGTCTCGATGCGGCGATTGGGGTTGGCGGTTTTCCACGCGGTCGGATCGTGGAGGTTTACGGGCCGGAGAGCTCGGGTAAAACGACGCTTGCGTTGACGATAGTCGCTTCGGCCCAAAAGACCGGCGGCATTTGCGCGTACATCGACGCGGAACACGCGATGGACCCGGTATACGCTACCAAACTCGGCGTCAATATTGACGATATGCTTATCTCGCAGCCAGACTCGGGCGAACAGGCGCTTGAAATTGCCGAAACATTGATTCGATCAAACAGCGTCGATGTGATCGTGATAGATTCGGTTGCGGCGCTCGTCCCGCGTGCCGAACTTGACGGCGAGATGGGCGATTCCCTGCCAGGTTTACAGGCCCGTTTGATGTCGCAGGCGCTGCGAAAAATCACGGCTATCGTCTCAAGCTCGAACACGTGCTTTATCTTTATCAACCAGCTTCGCGAAAAGATCGGCGTCTTCTTCGGCTCGCCCGAAACGACGACCGGCGGCAAGGCTCTAAAATTCTACGCCAGTCTCCGCCTCGACATTCGCCGCATCGGCGCGATCAAGGACGGCGACAAGGTTGTCGGGAACCGGACACGCGTCAAGGTCGTCAAAAACAAATGCGCCCCGCCATTCCGCGAATCAGAATTCGACATCATGTACGGCGAAGGCATCTCACGCGAAGGCGACCTGCTCGACCTCGCCGTAAATCACAACATCGTCGAAAAGAGCGGCGCATGGTTCTCGTTCAAAGGCGAACGGCTCGGGCAAGGGCGCGACAACGTCAAAAATATGCTGAAGACAAATCCCGACCTGCTTGAAAGGATCGAGGCAGATGTAAAGGCGGAACTCGGGTTTGCTAAGAGCGAGAGAGCAACAGCATAAGAAGTATCACCACAAAGGCACAATGGACACAAAGGTTTTTTGGGTAAGTTCTTTGTTGTAGATGTTCGACCAAAATGTTCGCAAAGATACCGGAACGCGTCGATTTTCTTTCTAATCGAGCCATCCATGCCGCAATCAAAGTTCACAAAGAGCTTGGTCCGGGTCTGATCGAGAGTGTCTATGAAACCTGTCTTTTCTACGAGCTAAATAAACTGGAAATTGAATGCATCCGGCAGGTTAGGCTTCCGATCAAGTATGACGGCGTCTTGCTGGACGCTAATCTGACGGGCGGCTCGGCCCAATCGGCGACGACGGGTGCTGACGGCAGTTACGCTTTCTCCGGTTTGACCGGCGGCGTTGGATACATGGTGACACCGAGTGGACTGGGGATGACGTACGAGGCGACGAGCCGGAGCTATCCGAATCTGACCTCGAATATCTTCAATGCCGACTTCATGGCGTTCACCGCCGCTCAGATGGAACGCGTTGCATTCACGGTCGGAAGCGGAGCGCTGAATGGAAACGCAGCGGCGAACCGGACGGCAAAAAGCTCGCCGATCCCGGGTCTGAGTATCGCGAACGGCGCTTCGTTCTGGATAAGATGGAACGATTTCGCCGCCAGCAACGCCGACGACGGCCTGGGTGTCGACGATTTTTCGATGATGCCCGCCAACAGTGGAGCGGCAAATCCAGCTATCGGAGCGACAAAGGTCGATTCGATCTTTACCGATACCGACGCTGACGGACAGGCCGATCCGGGCGAAGTGCTGCTATACACGGTGACCATCGGCAACGGCGGCTCGCAGGCCACGGGCGTGCGGTTTGAGGACATCATCAACGATCCGAACCTGTGGGAAGTGCTGTTCTCAACAGTAACGCGGCGGCTCCGGCAGCTTATACTTCGATAAGTATTCGCCCATTAGCTGACGGTTTGACGATCTCGGGTGCATTCGCAAATACTCGAAAAATTAGGTTTCGTTGATGTCTCTTGCAGATTGGTGCGCGGAAATGCTGGTTCGGCTTTCGCCGAATAGGAATTTGCCCGCCATTAGGTATATATAGACCACCTACGAATTGAAAATAAAAGGGTTGACTTCGCTGACACGACACGTTATATTCTCGAATTACAAAAGCAAAGTCTTGTTTGTGATGTATTTTGGACTGTCAGTTCGGTTCGTGTGCCGTTATGAGCGTTGTCATCGTCAGCGAATCGGGCGGCGGGTTCATCAGGAGAAACTACCATGCTGGGAAAACACAAGATGTTTATCACGCGTATCGCGTTAGCCGCACTGCTTTGTGCACTTTTCATACCTATCGCAACCGCCGGGGCCTCGGCCGCCGGCTTTTCGCTAACGGACTCCGTTCGGGAGTTCTTTGGCATGGCGGTGGTTCAGAGCAGTAGTGATCCTGATCCTTCCTCTAACCCGGAAACCAGTGCAACGCCCAAACCCGGCCGCATGGTCGTCGTGCGCTCGCTTCGTGCCGTGGGCAGCGAAACGCCCGAGACCGAGGCGACGATCACGACCGACAAACCGGACTACGTTCCTGGCGAAGTCGTGCTCATTACCGGAACCGGCTGGGAGCCGGGCGAAACAGTCCGTCTAACAATTGTCCGCGACCGGCCGCCGGTCGGTGACGGCGATACGGACACTATTATCTATAACGCCATCGCAGATGCCGGCGGGAATGTTGAAAACAGTGAATACATTGTTCTCGAAGAAGATATCGGAGCATCGTTCGCTTTGGCTGCTCTTGGCCTTACGTCAGGGCGAACCGCGAGCGCGACGTTTACCGACGCTCTTACGTGGACGGCCACAAGGAGTCCGGCGACGGTGTCGTTTGGCGTTCCTACGACCTTTACGTTTACCGGAGTGAATTCTGGTGGCGTTAATTGCGGCGGCGAGTCATTGGAGTCCTTCCAGGTTGCTTTTCCTAGTGGAACCACGCTTACGTCACCGACTGCTACAATCACGACGGGTGTTTGGGTTGCAAGCGTTATCAATAGTGGGGGGGCTTCGCCGACAGTTAGAGGAGGCCTTGGAAACAAGGTTTGCCCTGGTGAAACCCTTACTGTCACTGTAGTTGCAAATATCCCGGGCCCGGCGGCATCGTTCACTTTCGTACCCCAGGCTTTCCATAGCGACAACTGGACAACGGGCCCGTTCGCCGCTCCAACCGGCGGTCCATTTGGTCTTAGCATTGTTGCGAATACCCCTCCTGTTGCCAGCGCTGTAGCTATCGATGACACGACGCCCACATACGGTCAACTCCTGACAGGAAGCTATACCTATTTTGATGCCGACGGAGATTTGCAAGGAACATCAACATTCCGCTGGCTCCGAAACGGTGTTACACAGGTCGGAACAGCACTTACATACACCGTGCAGGCCGCTGACATAGGCCAGACACTAACATTTGAAGTCACTCCGGTTGCATTGACAGGCGTTTCACCGGGACTTGCTGCACAGAGCTCAGCTTCATCTGCCGTTGCCAAGGCAACGCTGACCGTAACGGCATCGAGCCACACGGTAACGTTTGGCGCCGCGGCACCGACGATCACACCCGGCTATACAGGATTCATCTCTCCGGACAATGCGGCAGGCATCGATACTCCGCCGATTTGCTCGACCACCTACACGGCCGCCTCGCCGGTCTCCGGTTCGCCGTATCCGACAAGCTGTTCGGGCGGACTCGACAATTTATATGACTTTACGTTTCTAGGCGGTACGGTTATCGTCAACCAGGCAACGCCGACGGCGTCGGTTTCGCCGACATCGGTTCCATACAACACCGCTCCGCAGAGCACGACAGCTACCTGTTTGGGCGGCGGTGTCGCGAGCAATCTTCGCTACAGCGGTTCGATAACGGTTACGACCTATGCGGCGGTATACACAATGCTTGTTGACTGTGCGGCGAGCACAAACTACGCAGCTGCAATAAACGTCGCTGCCGGAACATTCACGATCACACCGATCGCCCCGACCGCATCTATCACGAATACTCCGGTGGTCTATAACGGAGCCACTCAGACTGCGACGGTCGCATGTCTCGGCGGCGGAGCAGCGACGCTTGCAAGCGGTGGAACAGGCAGTAATGCCGGTTCATATCCGGCAACAGTCGACTGCGCGGCCAGCACCAACTACATCGCGGCAACGGGACTTGTCCCGACCAACAACCCGTTCGTGATCAGCCCGGCGACGCCGCTGGCAACTATTACCAATACTCCGGTGGTCTATAACGGAGCGGCTCAGACAGCTACGGTAGCATGTCTCGGCGGCGGTGCCGCAACGCTAGCAAGCGGTGGAACCGGTACAAATGCCGGGCCATATCCTGCAACGGTCAACTGTGCGGCAAGTGCGAACTATACTTCGGCCACGGGACTTGTCCCGACAAACAACACGTTCGTGATCAGCCCGGCAACGCCTACAGAAACCATTAAGAAAACCCCGGTGATCTATA
>JANPCJ010000269.1:0-13631 GCA_031430895.1 Chloracidobacterium sp.
CACAAATGCTAATCAAGAATTAGCTCTTGCAGCTTAGTTTAATTACTAACCTCAAGTGTCTCACCGGAAGTCAGCTTGTAGCGACCGGCCGAGGCATAACTCAGTAGAAGCTAGGGGGCGGTCACCACCTGCGAACGCTGCCCGAAATGTTAGCCGGGTTAGCTGCCGATGAGGTCTTGTCCATTCATCTGCTCATCGATGGCGAAACTAAAGTGAATGGACTAAACGTGTAGATTTTACTGGTCGCAACCTTTGGATGCGGGTTCGATTCCCGCCGCCTCCACCATATCCACTACGGATTTGAGATTTCTGATTTGAAATTTCAAATCCGTTTTGCTTTTGCGAGGCGAGGCTCAAAACGGCGCAAGGTCGAAAACTTGGGGACCGCTCTGCGGATTTCGTTTCGTGTTGAACTGGAAAATGTAGATGCCGCTGCCCGCCAGCCGTTGAAATCTGAGCGAGCCGAATGGATTTATTGTTGCGTAAACTCTTTCGCCCGTTACGACGTCGGTTAGAGATGCGGTGCCGACAAGCCGGCCCGCACGACCGTCGACGGTGAAAACGCCAAAGGCTCCGCCTGAAGTGCCCTGAGAAGCTCCCGCCTCAAAAGCTCCGATATCAATCCGGCCGCCAAAGCCCTCAAAAGTTAACGAAAAGCGAGAGTACAGACGCCGCTGATCCGACGTGAGACGCAGAGGTTGTCTGGGCGGAAATGTCTGAGGCAGGTTGCATTGGCCGTTGAGGACGCACCCGTTTCCTGTGTCGATTGCCGGGCTTCCGCTCAGCAGGGCCCGCGTGTTGGTCTGACCGCCGTTGTCGGCGAGCGGCCCCAGTCTCGCGTCTATCGCATCGTTATTGCTTACCTGGTCGCCCATTGCTCCGGCGGTAAAACCGGTGCTGTTTCTCGCGTCGGTAATCAAATTGTTGCCAAACGAATTGAACGGGCCTGAGAGGTTAGTTATCGCCGAGGCTCCGCTCGCGCCGACGATTGTGTTGATGATACTGATGGTACCGGTCGAACCGCTGAAGATACCGCTGGCCGCGGTTGCGGCCATGTTATGAGAGATCGTATCGTTCGCGAGCGTCAAGGCACCCTCGTTGTAGAGAGCTCCGCCCATCAGCGCAGAACTGCCGGTTATCGTCGTGTTCCAAACGCGCATCGTTGCACCCTGAGCGTTACGGATCGCCCCGCCCTGACCAGCTGCCGAGTTTGCGGAAAAGAGCGAACGGGTAATATCCAGCGTACCCATGTTGGAAACACCTCCGCCGTTTATCGCCGCGTTCCCGGTTATCGTGACCTCGGTCAGTGTGAGATTCGTGCCCGGTCCCAGTTTGATCGCACCGCCATCAGGTTCGGTGCCCGGATCACCGTTTGCGATGGTTAAGCCGCGAATTTCATGTATGCTTTGGCCGCCGGATAGATTGAAAATCCTGAAATTCGGTGTTCCGGGTGCGCCGCTTCGCCGCACCGTCAATCTTCGGGCGCCAGGCCCGACAATCGAGACGAATCGGCGGCCGGTAACAGCTAATTCGCCCAAAGTTAAATTGATCTCGGACGGTTGCGGGATAGAGAAAATAATGACGTCGTCTAAAACAACGGTGACGGCGTCTACTTCTTGTATTGCCGCCCGCAGTGTGCATCGGCCGTTTGAATCGGCACAGATTCTGTCGCCCGGATTGGCGTCGAATGAGTCCGCCGTGTCATTGACGACGAAAAGCTTGCCGGGAACAAACTGAGCCTCGGCCCGCGCTGAACCCAGAATTAAAAAAGATAAGACGAGGAGAAAATAACGTAAGGGACGAATTCGCATAAAATTGCACTCTTTCCAAATCAGGGATCGGCACGTGAAAAGAGTAATTTGATATGATGTTCTTAGCCCCCACGGGTTGGCTGTCATATTGTCAACAGGGCATATTTCTTTTGACGGAGTCTTGCTCACGCATTTGATTACAGACGAAAACTCATCAACAAATCAGAAACCGATCGGCATCTTTGACAGCGGCGTCGGCGGCCTGACGGTTTACCGCGCCCTGCATAATCGTTTGCCGAACGAACATTTCATCTACCTCGGCGACACGGCACGCGTGCCTTACGGAACAAAATCACTGGCGACCGTCGAACGGTATGCAATAGAGAATTCTCAATTCCTCGCGTCGCTTGGTATAAAGATGCTTGTCGTTGCCTGCAACACGGCGTCGGCCCTCGCATTGCCGAAAATCCGGGAGCGAATCGGTCTTGACGTCGTTGGCGTTATCGGGCCAGGAGGACGGAGGGCCGTGGAAATAACGAAGGATAGGCCACAGCCAAAGATAGGCGTCATCGCGACCGATGCGACGGTTGAGAGCAAGGCGTATCTGGAAGCGGTCAAACGTGCCTCAGGGGATAAGGCAAGGGTCTTTCAGGCTGGCTGTCCGTTATTTGTCCCGCTTGCCGAGGAAGGCTGGACGCATGAGGCCGAGACTATCTCGATCGCCGCCAAATATCTCACGGATATGAAAATATTCGCGCCCGACGCTCTCATTCTCGGATGTACGCATTACCCAATCCTGAGGGAAGTGATACAGCAGACGATTGGCGAAAATGTTATTCTTATTGATTCGGGAGAGGCGACGGCGGAGGAGGTCGAACGGCTGCTGAATGAAAAAGGAATGACGAATCCGAACGCTGTCACCGGAAATCGAAGGCTATGCGATGACCTCGACCATTTCTATGTGACAGATGCCGCCGACCGCTTTGCCCGCGTCGCGGAGAGGTTTCTGGGGACGAAGCCATCGAAGCTTGAGGCAATTGAAGTTTACGGGGTCGACGAATTGAAGAAGAATTAGCCACAGATTAACGCAGATGACGCGGAGAAAACACAAGAAATTCAAATCCGAGTTATCTGCGTTCATCTACGGCCAAATTGACTGAATAAATGAGCTACGAACGACTGGACAAACGAACTTACGATCAGATCCGCAACACCAAGATAACGCCGAATATCTCGCCGTATGCCGAGGGCTCGGCATTGATTGAAGTTGGCGGGACAAAAGTTATTTGCTCGGCCTCGGTCGAAGACCGTGTGCCGATGTTTATGCGCAACAAGGGTCTCGGCTGGGTAACGGCGGAGTACGCAATGCTGCCGCGGGCGACGAATACTCGAACCCAGCGTGAAACGCAGCGGCCATCCGGCCGGACGCAGGAGATTCAGCGGCTCATCGGTCGCAGCCTGCGGGCCGTCGTCGATACCAAACTGCTGGGCGAACGGCAAATCTATCTCGATTGTGACGTCATCCAGGCCGACGGCGGCACACGCTGCGCGTCGATCACGGGTGCGTACGTCGCATTGGCCCTCGCCTGCCGGAAACTTGTAAAGCAAGGAACGATCAAGGCGTCGCCAATTTTGAGCGAGGTCGCGGCCGTTAGTGTCGGCATCATCGAAGGCTCGACGATACTCGATCTCGCCTACACCGAAGATTCAAATGCCGATGTCGATATGAACGTGGTCTGCACCGGCTCGGGCAAATTTATCGAACTGCAGGGCACCGCCGAACGCGAGCCTTTTTCACGCGAAGAGATGGATGAAATGCTCGTTCTGGCAGAGATCGGCGTCAACAAGTTGTTTGAGATACAGCGTAATGCGTTGAATATCTAGATTTCCCCCACATCTGTGTTAGATTTATCTCCATGGGCCAAGTACAGCCGCGATTTTACAGTCCCGAAGAATATTTATTGTTGGAACGCGAGGCTGAATTTCGCCACGAGTATCTGGACGGCGAAATTTTCGAAATGGCCGGTGGGAAGAAACGTCATAATCGCATTTCAATAAATATGATTTATCTGATCGAGACACAAATTCGTGATCGCGAATGCAGTGTTTACGGCAGCGATATGCGCATCAGAATTCCGCATACGAACATATACACTTATCCGGACGTCGTTGGCCTTTGCGGCCCGGAGGAATTTGAAGATGACATGGAAGACAACCTTTTAAACCCGGCACTGATTGTAGAAGTGTTGTCAAAGTCAACGGAAGCCTATGACCGTGGAGCGAAATTTGAATCGTATCAAACAATCGAAAGTCTTCGCGAGTACGTCTTGATAACGCAGGAACCTTTTCGCGTCGAGCAATTTGTGCGAAAAGATACAAACACCTGGACGTATTTTGAATTTCGGTCGGCCGATGATGTACTGAAACTGTATTCGATCGATTGCGAGCTTAGCCTACGCGAGATCTACCACAAAGTTGAGCAAAAATTTCCCAAAGAAGTTGTTTGAACCTCTTTGTGGAAAGACGATGATCGTCTCAAAACCATCTTAAAAAGTGTGCTAAATTAGCAGCTATGCCATTGGCTCATCGGTTAGCCGCACTATCACCGGAAGAATACCTCGAATTCGAGCGTGCGTCCGAGACGCGTCACGAATATGTTGATGGAGAAATCTACGACATGACCGGCGAAAGCCTTGCGCACAGTCAAGTCTGTATAAATATAGCTCGTGAGATCAGCTCGGCTTTGAAAGGATCGCGTTGTCAGGCTCTATCACCAAATATGAAGGTCCGTGCCGAGAGCCGAGGAATGTTCGCCTACCCCGATCTCTCTATTGTCTGTGGCGAGCCTGTTTTTCATGATTTGCAGCGAGATGTTCTGCTCAATCCCAAAGTAATCATCGAAGTGCTTTCGCCATCAACCCAGCGATACGACCAAACAAAAAAATTCTTTCGATACCGAAAGGAAATTCCCAGTCTGACCGACTACATTTTGATTTATCAGGATACGGCGTTTATTGAACATCATGAGAAACAATCCGACGGGCGGTGGGTGCACAATGCGTTTGACGGGCTCGAAGACACATTCAGAATTCCCTCGGTGGGCTGCGAAATCCCGGTATCGGAAATATACGATCGGGTCGATTTATCGACAGATGACGCCGCAGCCGAATCAAACGCCATTGATTTAGAACCGACAGTTGACGGATGATACGAACTACTTTCTTCGCAACACTTTACCTGGCAGAGCTCCCGTAACCTTTCCATCATCCCAGACTTTTACGCCGTTGACAAAAACCGTTTTGATCCCGTTAGAGAAAAGCTGAGGCTCGGCAAATGTCGCACGGTCAATCACTTGATCCGCATCGAAAAGAACCAGATCGGCCGTCATGCCTTTTTTGATCAGCCCTCGATCTTTCAAACCCAATCTAGCCGCCGGCATCGCCGACATTTTGCGAACCGCTTCCTCGAGACCAAACCATTTACTTTCGCGGACAAACCGGCCGAGCACACGTGTAAAAGTCCCGGTCCCGCGCGGATGACGGCTGCCGATGCCGCCGTCGCTCGACACCATCACCCAAGGCTGAGTGTAAAACGCCTTAACGTCCGCCTCGTTCATCGAGTTGCAAACAACCCCGGCTCCGCCGTCTTTGACGATCTGGATATAAGCATCAACGGGCGAAGTATTGTTCGCCCCCGCGATCTGTTCGAGTGTCTTACCTTCGTAATCCCGGTGAGCGGAGCAGCTGGTTATCAAAACTTTATCCGCACCGCCAACATTTTTCAGACCCGTTTCGATCTCATTTCGATCCTCATGCCTTCTGCTCGGTACAAGCACTGTTATAGTCGAGGCCCACGCGGTATACGGATACGCGTCGGCGGTGATATCAAAGCCGGATTTGCGCGTTTCCTCGATCAGGGCGATTGCCTCGGCAGATTTGCCCCAGACGTTGCGGTTGCCCATTTTTATGTGCGAGATTTGAACGGGAAGTTTCGCTTCGCGACCGATGCGAATTGCTTCCCGCAGAGCATCGATCATGCCTTCTTCTTCATCACGCATGTGCGTCATATAAATGCCGCGATGCTTTGCGGCCGCTACCGCGAGGGCGATCAACTCTTCGGTTGAAGCGGAAAAGCCGGTATCGTATTCGAGACCCGACGATAGGCCGAACGCGCCTTCTTTCATGCTTTGATTCACCAGCCCGGCCATCTGCTTGATCTCGTCGTCGGTCGCGGTTCGCGTAAAGCCGTTCTTCATCACCTGCTCGCGAACCGTCGCGTGGCCGATGAACGCACCGACATTGACCGCTATCTTGCCATCGAGTTTGGCGAAATAATCCTTTAGCGGGAAAGGTGACCCGCCGTCGGGCCCGACAAAGATCGTCGTCAGGCCCTGCGAGACCTGATTTGCCGCCGTGCCCTCGCGGAGCAAACCCGATTCGGAATGATTGTGAATGTCGATAAAGCCGGGCGCGAGGATGAGTCCGGTCGAGTCGATGATCTCATCGTCGTTCGACGGCTTGAGTTTTCCGATCTTGACGATCTTCCCGTGCTTTATACGCATATCGCTACGAAAGATCGGGCTACCGGATCCGTCAATTATCGACGCATTCCTGAATACGATGGGGCGGTTTTGAGCGGAAACGGTGGAAAGAAAAACTTCCGATACGAGAGTCGCAAAAATTAGAAACGTCGGAATATTGCGGTTTATCTGCATGAATTAGCGAAACACGTTTTTAGATGAAACTCTAACCGAAAAATTCTTTCGCCGGAATTACTTCCAATTTTGGCATGACTTTCTGGAGAAGGCGATAATCTCGGATATTGTCGGTAACGACGAAGCACTTGTGTGTATAAGCACCGCGTGCGATCAACGCATCGTTTTGCAACGCAGTGGGCGAAAGATTTTTGTCTATCAGTTTCAAGTGCCGCAGTCTGCGCACAGACTTTGCCGTGATTATCCAGTCCGCCCTGGTAGGTACTAACAATCTCTCGGCTTTCTGCAAAACCGTGAGCCAATGCTCGTACTTTTGCAAGGTCGATTCGTCTATCATCGAAGCCATCAATTCATAGAAGACAACAACAGAAAAATGGAACGAATTAATGTCCTTATCTATTTGATCGATATGGGTCGAAAATACGGACGTATCAAGTAAAGGTCGTTCCATATTTCCTTTGTTCCTCTGCGAGAGCTTCCAAGGCCTCGTGGGCAGCTTTTTTTAATTCTTTCTGTAACGGCGTGAGCTTTTTCGGTTTAGGAAAGTCCTTAGCGCGCGGCAAATGCGAAAAGTCGCGGAGACCGTATTCGTTGCCGTTTTGCGATTGTGCGTTTTCTTTCTTTTTCGGCATAGCTTTACCTCAAACTGATTATATCAAATGTCCGATATCCGTAAAGTTTTGAATAGTCCGCCAAACAATCCTATAATTTTAGCAACACGGCGAGGTCAAAGGAGGAATTTTTTGAGCGCAAAACAGTTTAACGGACGGTCGTTGATCGTAACCGGCGGGACGAGGGGCATCGGAAAAGCGATTGTCTTGGGAATGGCGCGCCATGGGGCGAATGTGGCATTTAATTACTCGAAAAGTGCCGATGAAGCGGAAAGACTGAAAGCGGAGATCGAAGAAATCGGAGTAAAAGTTTATGTTGCACAATGCGATGTAGCGAATACGTCGGCGGCAGCTGAATTTGTCAGCCAGGTAAAGGAAACATTTGGGACGGTCGATTTCCTGGTGAATAACGCCGGGATCACGCGCGACCAGTTAATACTTCGCATGAAGGAGGACGATTGGGACGCGGTTATCGACACGAATCTGAAAGGTGCGTGGAATTTTTCTAAGGCCGCCGTCAGGCCGATGATGAGAAACGAGAACGGCGGTTCGATTCTGAACATATCATCCATTTCCGGCGTTGTCGGAATGCTTGGGCAGTCAAATTATTCCGCTTCAAAGGCAGGGATGATCGGGCTGACAAAATCGCTTGCAAAAGAGATCGCGAGCCGCAAGATCACGGTGAACGCCCTTGCTCTCGGTTTGATCGAAACCGATATGGCAAGCGAGATGAATGACGAATATCGCGAAAAAATACTGGCCCAGATTCCGCTCGGGCGTCTTGGAACAGTCAGGGAAGTGGCAGAGCTGGCCTGTTTTATGCTTTCGCCCTCGGCCGCGTACATAACCGGCCAGGTCATCCAGGCCGATGGCGGCCTTGCAATGTAAATGCCTCGCGTTAGAATCCACCAACACGTAAATCCGCATTCGCCCTATTATCGGCAGGAGCCGGAGCCGGTTGACCTTGATCGCGTTTTTGCGCGACCCGACTTTCCTATTCACCTCGACATCGGTTGCGCCCGCGGACGGTTTCTACTGCGAATGGCCGAGTCCCAACTTGCGTGGAATTATCTGGGAGTCGAAATCCGCGAACCGCTCGTTTTTGAGGCCAACGAGATCGTCGCAGAGCACGGCCTGAAAAACCTACACTATGAATTCTGCAATGCAATGGTCTGGCTCGACCGCCTGTTAGCCGACCTACCGGCCTCGTCACTACAGACGGTAACCATTCAGTTTCCTGATCCGTGGTTTAAGAGAAAACACGCAAAGCGGCGGATGGTAAATGCGGAATTAGTTGGAACGGTCACAAAAAAGCTCGCCGCCGGCGGACTGGTTTTCGTCCAGACGGATATCGAGTTTCTCGCCGACGGGATGTTCGCCCTTTTTCGCGCTGAGACTGCATTATCGGAGATTGCGACCAATGTAAATCCGTTCGCCGTTAAAACCGAGCGCGAAACGGCAGTCGAAGACAAAGGTCTTCCCGTTTTTCGCGCCTTGTTTCGAAAGACTGACAGATGAAAAATTAGAACTCGCGATATGAGAACATTATTTTTCCGCGCAGATTCTGAGGTACGCCTTTATACGAGAACGGTCGGATTTTTGAGGCCATTGCGGCTTCCTCGATCTGCTTTGAGTATTTTGACAGGGTTGCCGCCTTTGCGTCGATAACATCACCGTTTTCGTTCACCACGACGTTTACGGCAAGGGTTTTCATCGAATACTGATTTCTCGGCGTTATCGCGTTCGTACTAGCTCGTGCGGACGAAAACGAGGCGTCAAGATCCGAGAAATCGGTAGAGACAAAACCATCAGCCTTTACCTTTGCAATACCTCGCGATCGGACGGTTAAGGCAGGGTAATCAATATCCAACCCCTCGTGTTTTCCCGTTATGCCCGATATGCGGTCCGTCATCGCTTTGGCGTCGTCGTCGCGACTGGTTATGGAATAGATCTTAACAAAGGCTCGCAACGCCGGAAGCAATCCCTCACTGCGAGGTCCGTATTTACTCTCCTCTCCTGCAAGATATCTCTCGTACAGGGGAATCGCTTTCTCGAAATTCACATATCGCATGTAAAAGTCGGCGAAATTCAAATTTGTGCGAAGCAGGAGTTCGGTCGGTGTAGACGAGAGTTTGTCCTGTGTCGCTATCGATTCGGTGTAAAGCTTTTCTGCTTCATCGATCTGCTCGCGACTCTCACGGATCGAGTCGCTAACCAAAAAGTTATAAACGACCCACGCCAATTCGCCCTTTGCCGAAGCGGCGGCGGCTGATTCATCGCCGCTTATCGATCTGTAAATATCAAGGGCCTCGCGGTAAAGCTTCTTGGCGCTGTCGGCCGCGTCTCGAGAAGTCTGGGCGGCCCGGAATCGGTCTCGCGCGTCAATCTGAGCCATTCTTGATCTGATGAGTTTGGCTTTTTCCTTGTAAAGCTGTGCCAGATTGGCAAGCGCAAGGGCGTGGTTTTCCGTGTTCTTTGCAGCCTTTTTCTCGTTCGCGACAACCTTTTCAGCAATCGGGATCGCGTCGTCGAATTTCCCTTGCCGGTACAACGCCGCGATTTGTTGATTTAGGATCCCTGAATCGATTGACTTATTCTGTCCAAAGCCGGTGATAGCTAAGAATGCCACCGTTGTGAGGACACACGCAATAATTTTCATATACAACCCCGTATGACAAGTTGCCTGATATGTCCATCAAGCTGCGGTTCACCCAACTTCCTCGGATTTGTAGCGCAAAACCCGATCCTTATCCAACTTGAGTATTCCCAGAGTTGAAGAACAGGCTCGGCAGCCTGTTCTACGATTCTCCGGGCTCGTTACCAGTTTATATCCACTTCATAATTATCGGCGCCGCTGCCGGGGTCAAAAATCTGGATGATCGCGGTGAAATCGTTATCGCGCGATGGCTGCTGGATTACTCTGACAGTGCCGCGGCCATTTCTCTTGCGGGCCGTTACGGAACCGGAACGCCGGACAAGAATTCCCGTGATATTGAAATTAACATTCGAAACACCCGTACCCGATGCGTCCTCCGTCTGGACGTCACCGCCCGAGATGATGATATTCGCCGTCTGGTCGACACGTCCGCTCCATCGGACGCTTCCCGAACGATACGGATCATCGACGATCGGACCTGAGCCGCCGCCCCACGTAATTTCTACTTTGTAATCATCCGCGCCGCCGCGGGTGTCCGAAACCTGTACGATTGCGGTGAAATCGTTAAATCGGCCGGGCTGCTGAAGCACGGTTACATTTCCGCGTCCGCTCGTTTTCCTGGCCGAAACCGTAACCGCTCGTCTCGGCAGCGAGCCATTGATGTTTTGATAACCAACCTGCAAACCGGTGCCGCTCGCATCCTCCGAGCGGATCGAGCTGCTACGGATTATGATATTCGCCCGGTCGTCAACTCGCCCGCCCCACGACGCGGTGTTAAAACCGCCTCCCGATCCGGGATCGGTTGGATAATTGCCCACGGGGACGTCATATTCACGCTGCCGGTTTTCATACCCATCCCGATACCCCAACTGAAAATAAAGCCCAATGGTCTGATCGTATCCGCCGGAATTCTCGGCCACACGGCCCTGACTGTTGCTGCGGCGATCGTTCTGTCCAATCGTGTAACCCGAGTCGTAAGCGCGCCGTTGCGAACTCGTCCAGCGGGTGCCCGAATTGGAACCCCTGTAACCGGCGTCGTAGCCATCGCGGAAATTGTTCTCGTAGGTACGGGCAAACTTGCTTCGATAGCGTCGGTAATCGCTGCTTCTGCCGCTCTGGGCGTCGGACGCACCGTCCTGGTAGCCTTCGTTGTAATAGCTGCACCTGATCGGTGACAACGAGCTCGGATCGCACTGGGCCGCCACCTCAATGCCACCAAACGCTATCACTCCTAAAATAAAAAGAAACAAAAAATGGTTTTTCATCGCCGGTCCTCCTGGTCTTGTTTTGCCGAAAAATATTTTGGTTGCGGTCTTGAAATCCGCGCATTGTGAGATGAGCGTGTCGAAATAATACGATGCCCTCTATTTTGTCAATTTAGTGAAATGCCCGGGCCCGGCGCATTTGTCTATTCCCACCTCTTCTCTTTCTTAAATCGTTTTATCACCATGTCTCGCCGCAGCTTTGGTAAATGGTCGATAAACAACTTGCCGTCGCAATGATCGGTTTCGTGCATAAATGCCCGTGCGGCATAACCCTCGGCCTCGCGCTCAAACCATTCGCCTTTTTCATTCTGGGCTTTTAGCCGAGCTTTTTGCGGTCGGATTACGACGGCCGGTACTTTGCCGACGGAGAGGCAGCCTTCTTGTGAAGATTGCTCGCCCTCGGTAGCGACAATTTCCGGATTGGCTGCTATTAGCTTAACGCCTTCGCAATCCATGACAAAAAGCCGCAGATTCAAGCCGATCTGCGGTGCCGCGAGACCGACACCCTCGGCGTCATACATTGTTTCGAACATGTCCGCGCAGAGAGCAGCCAGTTCGCTATCAAATATCGTTACGCTTTGCCCGATCTCGCCCAAAACCTTTTCCGGGTATTCCGTGATCTTCCTGATCGCCATCGCTACCTCGGGATCACGCCGGAGCGCGAGTCGCGGCGGAAGTCCGGCTTTGCGTTAAAGCCTCTCTCATCGCGGCCGGTGCATTGCCAACAGACAACACGTTCCTCATTGACGGGCGACAGAAACGTGTTGTAATGCTCAACCTCGCGGTCGCATTCCGAACATCGCGCCGACGGCTTATCAGTGTCTTTAGGATCAACGGTTTCGATCATCACGGTGTCCGTTTCAGCAGATACAGCTTTTCCAGATAAAATTCTTTCTCAATCTTAATAGTGTAATTCGCTTTCACATAGTTTTGCAACGGGATACACGCTTTGGTGTTGAGACATTTTTCGCTGACCGCAAGCCACATTTGTGTTGCTTCCGGCGGGATTTCGGATATTACAAATTCCGTCTCCCGGACGAGGCTGTCCGCGGAACCGAACGCGGCTTCGGGTGCAAATGTGAAGAACTTTTCATTCGGCAGTATCTGGTTGATGCCGGTGTAGTGGTATGGAAGCGCGAGGGCCTCAAACGTCGTAAAGACTATTATCGGCTGTCCGGGCGATTCGTTTTGGCGTATAAACTCGCCGACGCGTGCCCAGTCGCCGCGTTTCGTCATATTCGGGTAGAGCGTTGTTAGTGAGTAAGAGAACGAGATCAGGACCAGCAAGCCGAACGCAATCGAGGCGGTCCTTGCCGCTCTCGCGCCAATGTCCTTGAAGACATTGACGATGAGGGATGTAGTAATTAATATCATCGGCACAAATAATACCGACGCATGGCGAATCTCGACGTAGGGATTGCCGAGAAGGAAATACGCCGTAAGGAAAAAGATGCCGACGACCGCCGTGATCGCCGCGAGAGCCAACGTGTTTTTGGTCAGGTTTTTACGATTTCGTATCGCCATGACAGCAACTACCGCGATTGCCAACCGCACAAGCCAGACACGAATTGCCGAGAATATCGACTGCACTTCGCCGGGAAATATCTCGGTCGGGAGCACAAAGGTCAGGATGTGGTTCCAGATACTCCGTAGTCCCTCGATCAATGATCGTTCTTCTTGAAAGCCGCCGGTCTTAGCTAAAAACTCGGTTCTCAATTCGAGAACAAGAGGAAGAAACGCGATGGCCGCTAACGCCATTAGACCCAGGTAAACAACAATCCGACGCCATTTCCCAGTTAAAATAAGCGCGGCAAACATAGCAACAAGCAGGAAGCCGAGATAATAGTTTGTATAGAGTGCCGCTATTACCGCGAATAGAAACCAAACCTTTAGATACTTGAAGCCGCGATTGGGATCGGGCCGCATGTCGTCCCAGAACGCATCAAAAAATAAACGAATCAAAACGACCGAAAGAAGAATGACGAATGAGTAAACGCGTATTTCGAGACTCGCCCAGATCAAAAACGGGTGCAAGGCAAAAAAAGCGGTTACGAGCAGTGCGGTGGAAGGCGAAAATAAGCGTCCGGCCAGTCCGGCAAACAACTTTATCGCGGCGAGACTGCAAATGATCGAAAACAGCCGCGCGAAAAAGATCGAGTCGTTGATGTGCCGCCACAGACTTAAGACCCAGAAGTAGAGCGGAGCCTGTTTCTGCTCGGCTGCCGCGGTTTGAAACGCGTTCCAAAAACCCTGTTGCGTGGCGTAGAGCGTTGACGCCTCGTCAGCCCAGATATTTAGGAAATACGACAGTGGCAGAACCAGCGCAAGGTGAAGGACGAGCACAAGCGAAACATTAAAAGTCCGCGTTTTTCGTGTGTGTTGGGACATTTTTTGCGGGCGGTCTCACGCGCTTTCGAGACGCATTTTCTCGGTGTTGTGGTTGATATTCGCGCCGAAACAGATTTGCGTGTTCCCGCATGTTAACCACGTCGAACCCGTCGGTAAGCATGTCGATGGCATAGCTTAACAATTCTACCTTTCGCCCGGACGGTTGATTCATACCTGGAAAAAATTTCAGTTCGCCGACATCTTCTCCGCTGAGAAAATCGAGCGGATGTAACAGCAGCGACGGTT
>JANPCJ010000270.1:0-6583 GCA_031430895.1 Chloracidobacterium sp.
TTGAAACCCACGGCTAAATTCACAACGTCGCTCCGCGACGAAAACATTGAAGCCTACAAAGTCCGACGTTCTCGCCGTCTCCATGTCATGCTATATCAACAATTACGGCCTTAACTTGGCGCGAATGGGGCTTGCCCCCGCTCTTTCATCGCGACGCGCTGGTCATCGCCAATAGTTCTTCGTCAGGCTTTAGATTTGGCAGGAAATGGACTGCAACTATCGAGACAGTGATCGCGATCGTGCAGGCGACGCCGCCTTCGATGCCGTAGGTTTGGCCCGTGAGCCAGGTTGGGCCGGAGTCTATTTCGCGCAGCAGCGGCGTGGTTGTGATGTTGGTCAGGCCGCTGACCTCGATGCCGAAGATCGACCCTTGCACCCAGTTCCACATGAGGTGCAATCCCCAGACGAACCAGAGATCGCGGGTTTTCAAATAGGCGATGCTAAACCAGACGCCGGCGAGGATGGTGTTTAGCGTCGAAAAGATGCTGGCATTCGGATTGCCGAAATGAACCGCGCCGAAAAATACGGATGTGAGCAGGATCGCAAGCCAGGCGTAGCCCGCGCGCGAGAATGTTTGCAGAATATAGCCGCGAAAAAGCGCCTCTTCGAATGCCGACGCCGCCGCAAAGACGGCAAACGAGATCGCGAGGGACGAAAGAATCGCGGGCGTGTTTGCGGCACTTATCTCAAATCGCAATCTACCGAATGTGTATGCGACTATTACGGCGAAACCCAGCGTCGCGGAGCCTATAGCCGCTCCGGCGATCCAATTCTTTAACCAATTCTCTGTAAATGCCGCACCGAGCGCCCGGTATGGAAGATGTTCGAATATTCTGCCGCACACCCAGCCGATAAGAATTGCGGGAATCAGGGATAGGATCGCATTTATTATCAGATACGTGCCGGAGCTTTGGCCGGCGCCGATGCCAATCGCCGACATTGTCACCTGGCCAAGTGTACCGAGCAGTACAGCCGCGAATGTAAATGCGAGGATAAATACCGCGACGCGCCACCCGCTTCTGATCTCGCCGCGTTCGTTTAGAAATAGTGATAGCATTTGTGGCGGCGGAGCGGGGGCAAGCCCGCCTTCCTGACTGTCCTTTGTCGGCTTTTATAGGTTTCTTTCACGTTGATAAAATATTAAGTCAATCAGGAAACCAACAAGAAACCAATGTGCAGCCAGGAAAACGGGCTTGCCCCCGCTCTTGATTTTACCGCACAGACAGCCCGCGTGTTAAACTTCTCTCGTGGAAAACGGTGGCTCGAAAATAAAGCGGCGGAAGACTCCGTGGGTGATCGGAACATTGATGGTCGTCTCGTTGGCGCTGCTCATCATCCTGCAATCGACAAATCTCTGGAAGGAATTTGCGATCGAATCTTCGAGCGATCTGCTGCTGCTTTATGCGCTGTCATCGCTGAATTTTGTTGCGTTTATGATCTTCGCGTTTATATTTGGGCGAAGCATTGTAAAACTCGTGCGCGAGCGGCGGACGTTTGAGATGGGCGCCAAGCTCAAAACACGGCTGCTGATTTATTTTTTCGCGGTCAGCCTGCTGCCGATCATCGCGATGGCCGTGTTTTCGTATCTGTTTATGAACCGCGCGCTCGACCGCTGGTTCACGCTGATTCCCGGGAATGTGATAAACGAGGCCCGCGAAGTGCAGAGGCAATCGCTCATCGACCGCTCCGCGCGTCTCGATGAATCGGCGCGCATGGCGGCGATATTGATCGGCGCCGGGCAGCCGAGCCGGGCGGAACTCGCAAAAATTGCCGAGGTCGGCAGCCTTGTCCATATCGCCATACTGTCGCGTGAATCGTCCGCCCTAGTCTCATTTGATGCAGACGTGACCGCAGAGGAAAGGGCTGAAATCGACCGACTGGTGGCTCTCGTTCGGTCGGGAAACCTTACCGACCCGACGCAGCGAGACGGTCGGGGTTTCGACGTGGCATCGGCGGAAATGACGGACGGTCGCCGGCTGGTAATCGTTCCCGACCCATTCGGTTCGCGGACGGTAAGCCAGATCGTCGAAAACTCGATGCTTGAATTTGAACGCCTCAAGCAGCAGGAACTCACCGTTCGCCAGGTCGGCCTTTTAACGCTCGGCGTCCTGACTTTTTTGCTGATTTTCGCCTCATCGTGGATCGCGTTCTATGTCGCTCGCGGTCTGACAACACCCATCAAAGCGCTCGCCGAGGGTGCTGATGAGATTGCCCGCGGCAATCTCGGTCATCGCGTCGATGTGCTGGCCGAAGACGAGCTCGGATTGCTCGTTTCGACCTTTAACACGATGTCGGCAAAGCTCGAATCAAATTCCGTCGAGATCGGCCAGCGTCGAAGGTATATTGAAACCGTTCTGGAAACATTGCCGACTGGCGTGATCTCGTTTGACGTGGACGATAGGGTAACGACGATCAATCAGGCGGCGGTCACGATTCTGAGATTGGAGCAAGAGCAGTTTGTCGGTGCGAAACTGGACGGATTGATCAAAGGCGCGAGCCTCGCGGAGTTCGAACGCCTCCTGGGCCGCGCCCGGCGTGTCGGACATGCATCGGATCAGACCGTATTAAAGGCTGACGGTGCAAACGGCGATCTCGCGGCCGACGAATTGACCATTGCCCTGACTGCCACAAAACTACCTGCCGATGCGGGCGTGGTCTTTGTTATCGAAGACCTCTCAGAATTGATTGCCGCCCAGCGTACATCGGCCTGGCAAGAGGTCGCCCGGCGAATGGCACACGAGATCAAAAATCCGCTGACGCCGATTCAGCTTTCCGCCGAGCGGATTGCCAAACGGTTCATGATTAGTGGACACGTCGATAACGGCCGCGGCAAACGCATCGACGATCGGGGGCCTATAGGCGATGTCGTTCATGAGAGCACGGCGACTATTCTGCGCGAGGTGAGCTCGCTCAAGACAATGGTTGACGAGTTTTCGAGATTTGCCCGATTGCCTGATACGAGTCTCGAACCAGGTAATTTGAATGAAGTTATAACTCAAGCTGTCGCCGGTTTTGCCGGGCGTTTTACAAAGACCGCTCTCGATTTGGAACTCGCCGACAACCTGCCGGAAATCCTCATCGATCACGAACAACTGAAACGCGTTTTTGTAAATCTGATCGAAAATTCGGTCGAAGCATTCGAGAGCGGCGTCGATGAACCGCGCATTTTGGTTACTTCACGCTATGACGTGGCTCGCGATATCGTGATTTCAGAGATTTCCGATAACGGCAAGGGAATCGCTCCCGGCGATCTGCAAAAACTGTTTCAGCCGTATTTTTCGACAAAGGGCCGCGGGACGGGCCTAGGGTTGGCCATCGTAAATCGGATAATCACAGAGCACCGAGGTCGAATTAAGGTAGTGACAAATCAGCCAAGAGGGGCTAAATTTATTATCGAATTACCTGTTCTGCTATAATTAGTCCTGAAAAGTATGAGTGAAATACAAACATTAGAATTGATTGAGGCCGTCAAAGCACTACCGTCCGAACGAATCGAAGAAGTGACGGATTTTGCTATTTTCTTAAAGGAACGCTACGTAAAATCTGAGATCATTGATTACAGCGATGACTGGTCCGAGGAAGACTTGAGAGATGTTACCGCGAGTTCTCTTGCTTACTTTGAGAGGTGTGAGAACGAATGAAGCCCGTCCAATTGAAACCCGGAGATGTCGCACTCGTCGATTTTACGGGAGTGACTGGCACTAAGCGCCGCCCGGCGATTGTCGTCTCTTCCGCCGTCTACCATGCCGAACGACCCGATATAATCTTTGCGCTGGTGACAACCCAAATAAGTAAGTTGACCGCAAGGACTGATTACATTTTGGAGGATTGGAATTTAGCCGGTCTTCGCAAGCCTTCCGCGGTGAGAATATTTCTAAGTACAAAGCCGGCAGCAGAGTTGACCCGAATCGGCACGCTTTCCGAGCGTGACCGGATCGAGGTCCAAAAGCGCCTGCGGCTTGCCATCGAATTCTGATGCGAAATTCAGTTCTGATCGTTGATGATGAGCAGGGTATTCGCGACACTTTGCGTGGTGTGCTTGAGGACGAAGGTTTTGCCGTTGAGACCTCGGCGACGGGCGAAGACTGTCTGGGTGTGGTCCAAACGAAGGATTTCGGCTGTATTCTGCTCGACATCTGGCTGGGCGACGGGATCGACGGACTCCAAACGCTGGAACGATTGAAGAGCGATGGTTGCGAGGCGGCGGTCGTCATGATTTCAGGTCATGGGAATATTGAGACGGCAGTTCGGTCGACAAAGCTTGGGGCGTTCGATTTTATCGAAAAGCCGCTCAGCATTGAGCGAACCGTGGTTACGGTCAAGAACGCCATTCGTCAGCATCAGCTTGAGACCGCGAACGCTCAGCTTCAGGAAGAAATCGCCGAGCAGTATCAGATGGTCGGCGAATCGGTGGCGATGAGGGCGCTTCGCAAACAGATTGCGATTGTCGCGCCGACCGACGGCCGCGTTCTGATCTCGGGCGAGAGCGGAACGGGGAAGGAACTGGTTGCCCGCGCCATTCACGCTCAGTCGAAACGGCGTAATTTGCCATTTGTCGAGATAAATTCCGCCGCCATTCCTGAAGAATTGGTCGAGTCCGAACTGTTTGGCCACGCAAAGGGCGCGTTTTCGGGCGCGACACGATCTAAAAAAGGAAAATTCGAGATCGCCGACGGTGCGACGTTATTTTTAGACGAGATCGGCGATATGTCGCCGCGTGTTCAGGCAAAAATGCTACGTGTACTCGAGGAACAGCGGTTTGAGCCGGTCGGGAGCAATACGCCGGTGGCCGTCGATGTGCGCGTGATCTCAGCGACGAATAAACCGCTGGAAAGTTTAATAGATGAAGGTAATTTCCGTTCCGATCTGTTCTATCGCTTAAATGTGATTCCGTTTCAGGTTCCGCCGCTGCGTGAGCGTCAGGAGGACGTGCCCTTATTGGTCGAGCATTTTAATCTCAGGTTTTCGCAAGACTACGGAAAGGCATCAAAACAATTTGCCGAAGAAACTATCGCCGCTTTGCAGAATTACCAATGGCTTGGCAATGTCCGCGAGCTGAAGAATACGATCGAGCGGATCGTAATCATGAGTCAGAAGGAAACGATAACGGTTGGCGATTTGCCTGAAATAGACACTTCATATGAGGCGTCGGCCGTCAGTTTTCGATTTCCGACCTTTAAGGAAGCGACCGACGCTTATCAACGTGAATTCATAGTTCACAAGCTCGCCGAGTTTGACGGAAATGTCTCAAAAGCGGCCGACGACATGGGTGTCGACCGCAGCCATCTTTATCGAAGAATGCGGAATCTCAGAATTGTCGCAAAATAAAGCAGCAAGATGCACCATGAAACCAATCGCACTTCCATTATTACTTTTTCTATTTGGCTCAATCGGGTTTTCTCAGCACACTAAAGAGGGTTGCCATGTGTACGTCGTCGACACTGTCATGGCTGAAAGACTATTGGAAAACCTTGATGCGGCCAAAGTGAAGGAGTGCGAGAAAAATTCCGTGAAATGCGGGATAGTAGATTTCCCAGTATTTACACCAAAGATGGGCGAAGAGGAACTGACGACCAAAACCTATAAATTCCCATGGAGTACACTAACGATTACCGCCAGCGTATTCTTTACCGACGAGTCTCTGGCGTCGAGTAACGGGGACGGTTCTGCAACGATGACAATATCTTTGTCTCAGACTCCACCGAAAAACGTCCAAGCAGACGAGAACAGCGCTCAAGCAGAATTCGCACTTGATGTTGGCCTGGACGCCGCCCGCGTCAAACGCTACTATCGCGTAAAAGACCGACAATATCTGGTCGGACTCGAATGCCGGCTAAAAAAGTCCGATCCGAAGTGAGAAGTGGATTTGGACGCGTCGATTACTTTTTCACCGGAAATCCTCGTTTAATCATCAATGCATCGACATTGGGATCGCGGCCACGGAAATTTCTGTAGGCCTCAGCCGGATCGATCGTATTTCCAACCGAGAAGATATTCTTGATCAACCGCTGAGCGACCGCCTTGTCGTAGGCACCTTTGCCTTCGGTGAAAGCTCCGAACGAGTCAGCCGTCAGGACATCCGACCATAAATAGCTGTAGTATCCGGTCGAATATCCGTCGCTCGAGAAAACGTGTCCAAACTGCGGCGTTCGATGCCGCATGACAAGCTCGTGCGGCATGCCGAGAGCGGCGAGCGTTTCTTTTTCAAAAGCGTCGGCGTCAATCTTTCTATCACCAGCGAGGTGGAGTTTCATATCGACGAGTGCGCTCGATAAATATTCGGCGGTCGCAAATCCCTGATTAAAAGTCGCGGCCTTCTTGATCTTATCGACCAGCGCCTGTGGGATCGGCTTTCCAGTTTGGTAGTGAAGCGCGAATTTCTGTAATACTTCGGGTGTCGAGACCCAGTGTTCGAGAAGCTGCGAAGGGAATTCGACATAGTCGCGGGCGACGTTGGTTCCCGAAAGCGTCGGGTAATTCACATTCGACGACAAACCGTGAAGGGCATGTCCAAATTCGTGAAACATCGTCGTTGCGTCGTCCCACGAGATTAGCACAGGTTCGCCGGGCTTGCCTTTTACAA
>JANPCJ010000271.1:0-2023 GCA_031430895.1 Chloracidobacterium sp.
CAAGGCGGAAACGCGACCGGTAGGGAGTGTGCACTCAATCAGAAATGCACACTCCCTACCGGTCGTGTTTCCGCCCTTAAGTTATCTGGACAAGCGTATCGTTTACGAGCGATTTTGCGGATGAGCCTTCGCGCCGCAGGATTTCAACCTCTTTGACGAATTCCTCGACGATATCCTCGCCGGCAACTCGGCGCATTGGTACACCGTCTTTAAATATCATGCCAACATTGCGGCCGAAGGTGATCCCAAGCTGCGAATCGTGGGCCTCGCCGGGGCCATTGACGGCACAGCCCATGATGGAAAGATGCAATGGTTCCTCGACGTGGGCGAGACGACGTTCGACCTCGGTTACAATTTCGACAAAGTTGTCGATGTCGAGGCGTCCGCAGGTCGGACAGGCGACGACCGTGACGCCGCGTTTTCGTAATTCGAGGGATTTTAAAATCTCCCACCCGACACGGACCTCCTCGTGCGGCTCGGCGGCGAGGCTGACGCGGATGGTGTCGCCGATGCCGTCGTGGAGCAGAACGCCAAGACCGATTGCGGATTTGATCGTCCCGCCAAACGGCGTTCCGGCCTCGGTCACGCCGAGATGGAGCGGATAATCGACCTTTGCAGCCATCAAGCGATAGGCGGCGACCATCCGATTTACATCAGAAGCTTTGAGCGAAATAATGATGTCGCTAAAACCGAGGTCTTCCAGAATCCGAATGTGACGCATACCCGACTCGACCATCGCTTCGGGTGTCGCGGTGCCGTATTTTTTTAGCAAGTCCTTCTCTAGCGAGCCGCCGTTTACGCCAATCCGTATGGGCACTTTTTGAGTCTCGGCCGCGCGGACGACCTCGCGAACACGGTCGATGTGCCCAATGTTGCCGGGATTGAGACGAAGCTTGTCGATACCCGCGTCGAGCGCTTTTAACGCCAGTTTGTAATGAAAATGTATATCGGCAACGATTGGCACATCTGTCCGCTTTCGAATCTTGTGCATCGCGGCCGCGGCGTCGTCATCCGGTACGGCGATGCGGACGATTTCACAACCGGCCTCGACCATTTCCTCGATCTGCCGAATCGTGGCGTCGACATCCGTGGTGTCCGTCTTCGTCATCGACTGAACAACGACCGGCGCGCCGCCGCCGATCTGAACGTCCCGAACCATCACCGCTTTTGTTACCCTTTTCATAGAGTTTTGAGTCCCTGCTTTAGCAGGCCATCTCGCCACGGAAGAGCCAACTAAAGTTGGTACTCAAAACGATCATTTCCCTATCAACCGTGAAACATCAAAGAAAATCACCGTCACCATAAGCAAAAGAACGATGGCGAGCCCGGTTAATTGAATGCGTTCCCGTGCAACCATCGAAAGTGTTTTACCAAACCAGGACATCACTTTTTCGATGCCGAGAACCATTATCTGCCCGCCATCGAGCATGGGTATCGGCAGCAGATTCATGACGCCGAGGCTTAGGCTGATCGCCATCAAAACCGACAGCAGGCCGATAAATCCACTTGCAAAAACTGTGGTTACGATGATCTGGCCTATGCCAATCGGGCCCGACACTGTGTCGCGGGCCGAGCGTTCGCCCGTCCCGACCTGACCGAGGGCTTTGCCGGTGAGCCGCAGAATTCGAAGATTTTGATCTACCGCCGCCGCCGCGGCACCTATTACGCCGACCGGCTCGCGATTGTCGAGCAAAGTAGTGTCAAATCCGATACCGATCCGCCAGTCCTCGTCTTTCAAAACGGCGTTCGTCGAAATATTAAGGCGTTCGCCGTTGCGCGTTACGGCAAGCTTGATCGGCTGATCTTTGGCTTCGCCGACGAGCGTTTTCATCTCGAGCGTGTTGCGGATCGCCTTATCATTTACCGACGTTATCCAGTCGCCCTTTTGCAAACCCGATGTCGCGGCGGGCATCGTCGGATCGATGCTGCCGACAACCACCGGTTCGACACCGGCATCCGGCGCCATATCCAGAAATCCGCCGGATTGTCCTTTCTCTGTGACTTTTGTCGGCGTGATAGTAAG
>JANPCJ010000272.1:0-13645 GCA_031430895.1 Chloracidobacterium sp.
AGCCGATTCCGCTTCCCGGCTTTATGTATTTTGTGATCTCGACCTCGAAGCCAAAATCGATATTTGCCGCGTCGATTACCGCCTGCAATGCGACGCCCGCTACATTCTTAGTCGGGTCGGTCGGCAATCCGAAATCATCGCGGTTAATAATCCGAACCGTCCGCTCGTCGATTTTGCGAACGGTCATCTCGTCGAATGGCAGCTCAAGGGCAAATCCCAGACAGTCAAACCCGCAGACCACGTTCGAAACCGTTGCGGGCGCCAAAACTGTTACTTCGTCCATAATTTAGCAAATCAGTCGAACCGTTATATTATTAGATTTTTGAAATTATTGGCAAGGTTCTCGTTCAGTGTCTTGTCCGTGAATTCCGTGGTTGATTTTCTCTTCATTCCTGATCGACCACGGAACACACGCAAAGCACGGAAAGGATCCGAATACTTACTTTTCATGCTCGATGCATTACTTTAGCACAAACCGGAAATCGGCTCATATGCGGTTTGGCGAGGCCGTCTTAAACGGCCAGCCGGACGATAGGGGCCTGTATTTTCCATCGGAGATACCAAAACTTCCGGCTGAATTTCTTGCGCGGCTATCGACGGTCGCGAACGAACAGATCGCCTTTGACGTGATTCGCCCTTTTGTCGCGGGCGAGATACCGGACGAAACTTTATTTGAGATCTGCTCGGAGACGGTGAATTTCGAATTTCCGCTTGTCCCTATCACCGATCAGATATCAACGCTTGAGCTATTTCACGGGCCGACGCTTGCGTTTAAGGATGTCGGCGCGCGGTTTATGAGCCGATGCCTGCAGTATTTTTCGCGCGACGCGGCTGGGAAAACCATTGTGATCGTCGCGACATCGGGCGATACCGGCGGGGCCGTCGCGGCGGGTTTTCATGGTGTCGAGGGAATCGAGGTCGTTATTCTATACCCGAAAGGCAAGGTCAGTAAGGTGCAGGAATTGCAGTTGACTACGCTGGGGGGAAATGTAACTACATTGGAATTACATGGCAATTTTGACGATTGCCAGGCGTTGGCGAAACGGGCTCTGGCCGATGCTGATCTTCAGTCTAAGGTTCACCTCACATCCGCCAATTCGATCAATGTCGCCCGCTGGCTGCCACAGCAGTTTTATTATTTCTATGGGCTCAAACATTGTGAAGGCGAACCGCCGGTTATCTCGGTGCCGAGCGGAAACTTTGGCAATCTGGCTTCGGGTATCCTGGCGCATATCTCCGGTTTGCCGGTTAAAAAATTCATCGCGGCCTGTAATGCTAATGATGTCGTTCCGAGATTTATGGAAACGGCTGATTACCAACCGAGACCGTCCGTCGCCACGCTCTCAAATGCAATGGATGTAGGAGATCCGAGCAACTTCGTTCGCATTCTCGAAATTTTTAACAACAAGTTTGTCGATCTGAAAGAGAAACTCGAGTCTAAGAGCATCTCCGATGAAACGACAGCCGCGACGATGCGCTCCGTATTCGAAAAACACGGTTATATTCTCGATCCGCACGGAGCTGTCGGTTTCCGCGCCCTGGCCGATCATTTGGCAACGCGTCCCGATGATCGCGGCATAGTTTTAGAAACGGCCCATCCGGTGAAATTCGATTCGGTAAATGAGATAATCGGCAATCAAGTTCCCGTCCCGCCTGCTATCGCCGAGTTGCTTTCGAAGCAAAAGCGAGCAATCGAGCTGGAGAACGATTACGACGACTTAAAAGAAATCCTCCTGAAAAGAGCGACTGGAGGGCAATTCTGACTGGAGGGCAAGCATCCCTGCCTGCCAGTGAAGACGGTAATGAATACTGATTACAACCGAAAACCCAAACAGACCGTAACCGATTTCGGCTGGTACAACCTAGGTTATCTACCCCATTTCGATGGTGGTGAGACTGCACAATTTGTTACGTTTCGTCTATCCGACTCAATGCCGCACAACATTCTCAACGAGTGGCGCAAGCTCACAGCCGACGATATCGAATTTCGGAAAAAGATCGAAGGCTATCTCGATGCCGGTCATGGCGAATGCTGGCTGCGTATCCGGGAGATCGCGACTATTGTTCAGGACACGCTCATCTACCATCACGACCGAGAATACAGTCTCATTTCGTGGGTGATCATGCCCAATCATGTCCACGTCCTTCTCCGACCGCTGCCGCTGAAACACCTGAATTCGATAATGCACTCGATAAAATCGTATTCCGCTCAGATGGCGAATAAAGTCCTTGGCCGAAAGGGTCAATTTTGGCAGCATGAGTCATTTGACCGTTATATTCGGAGTGAGAAACATTTTCATAATGTGATTGAGTATATTGAGTTGAATCCGGTTAAGGCTGGCTTATGCAACTTGCCGCAAGAATGGGAATTTAGTAGTCGTTTTATCGTTCAAAGAAAACACTGGCAAGCAGGGATGCTTGCCCTCCAGTCGGTCCAGTCAAATGAAAGTTCTTAAGTTTGGTGGCTCGTCCGTGGGCAGTGCCGAGACAATCGAAAAGGTCGTTGAAATTATTCACGACGCGAGCGCGTCGGATACTTGCGCGGTTGTGTTATCGGCGATGCAGGGCACGACAGACGCATTGATCGAGGCCGGTAGGTCGGCGGAGCGTGGCGATGATGGGTATATCGGGATACTGGGCGGCATTCGCGAGCGTCATATAAAAACTATCGACGAACTTTTTGGCAGCAAGGCCAATCACGGCGTTTTGGATTTCGTCAAATCGACCGCGAAGGAGCTTGACAACTTGTGTGAGGGCGTACGGCTGGTGCGCGAATTGTCGGCCAAAACGCTTGACCGAATCTTGAGTTTTGGCGAGCTTGTCTCATCGCGTATCCTCGCCGCAAAGCTGGCGGACTCGGGCCTCGAAAATGAATACAAGGACAGCCGCCGGCTAATCCGCACCGATTCAAATCACGGGTTCGCGGCGGTTGATTTTCCCGAAACAAACCGCCGCATCACGGAGCACATCGAAAGCTCAACCGCCAGGCTGCACATTTTTCCTGGTTTTGTTGCTTCCGATTCGAGCGGATACACAACCACATTGGGGCGCGGCGGCTCGGATTACACGGCGGCCATCATTGCAGCCGCTGCCGACGCGCGGGTCTTAGAGATTTGGACTGACGTTTCGGGAATGATGACGGCCGATCCGCGATTTGTCCGCAACGTCAGGCAGATTTCGCATATCACATATCGCGAGGCGATGGAGTTGTCGCACTTTGGCGCCAAAGTCATCTACCCGCCGACGATTCAGCCCGTGATGGCAAAGGGCATTCCCGTTTTGATCAAAAACACGTTTGCTCCGCAAGATTACGGCACCATGATCGAGGCCGAATCGGCGGCGGTAGACGATATGATTCGCGGCATCACGAGCATCGACAATATCACCGTCCTGAGCCTCGAAGGCAGTGGAATGGTTGGCATTCCGGGGTTTTCAAAGCGCCTCTTCGACGCACTCTCTCGTGCACAGATTAACGTGATTTTGATAACACAGAGTTCGTCCGAACACTCGATCTGCGTCGCCATCGAGGAAAAACACGCCGCCAAAGCAAAACAAGCGGTCGACCGGGAATTTGAATTCGAGATAAATGTCGGCCGGATCGATCCGCTAAAAGTCGAGAGCGGCTTCTCGATACTTGCCCTCGTCGGCGATAAAATGAAGGAACACACCGGCGTGAGCGGCAAAATGTTTTCGACGCTCGGCCATAACGGCATCAATATTCACGCTATCGCGCAGGGTTCGAGTGAGCGTAACATCTCGGCGATCATCGCCTCAAAAGACGTTCGAAAAGCCGTTAACACGCTGCACGAGGAATTTTTCTCGGATGGCAATAAACAGATCAACGTCTATATCGCCGGTGTCGGCACGGTCGGCGGCAAGCTGATCGAACAGCTTCGCACTCAGCACCAGCATTTGTCGGACGAGCTGCGGCTTAATATTCGAGTCGTCGGGGTCGCGAACAGCAAACGTGCCCTTCTCAATGACGAGGGCGTCGACCTCGAATCCTATAAGTCGGACATCTCTTCCGCTGACGACATGAAAGTCGGGGCGTTTACCGATGCGATCATCGAGCAAAATCTACGGAATTCCGTCTTTGTCGATGTAACGGCGAGTTCGGAAGTAGTCGAAACGTATCCGAAACTGCTTGCTAAAAGCATCTCCGTAATCGCGTGTAACAAGGTCGCAGCCTCGTCGGAATACGAGAAATACTCGAATCTAAAGAACACGGCGCGCGAATTCGGCACAAATTTTTTCTTTGAAACAAATGTCGGCGCCGGGCTTCCGGTCATAAACACGCTAAACGACCTGATGCGAAGCGGCGACAAGGTGAACCGTATCGAGGCCGTACTTTCGGGCACCTTAAACTTCGTTTTCAATAACTACGACGGAACACGCATGTTCGCCGAGGTCGTCCGCCAGGCACAGGACGAAGGCTATACCGAACCCGACCCGCGGCTCGATCTGAGCGGAACCGATGTTGCTCGAAAGATTTTGATTCTCGCCCGCGAAGCCGGTTATCGAGTCGAAATGGAAGACATCGAAAATACCGCCTTTTTACCCGAATCGTGTCTTGCGGGCAGCGTCGATGATTTCTATGCGGAGATGACGCTCCACGAAGGTCATTTTCGCGGCCTGCTCAACGATGCTCGCGACAAAGGTTTGATCTTGAAATATATAGCTTCGTTTGACGACGGACGCGCCTCGGTCGGCCTACAATCGATCGGACCCGAGCACAATTTTGCAAACCTCTCGGGCAAGGACAACGCCGTGCTTTTTTACACCAACCGCTATTCCGAACAGCCCTTGGTAATAAAAGGCGCCGGGGCCGGAGCGGACGTGACGGCGGCGGGAGTTTTCGCGGATATTATTCGCGCTTCGAGGTCGTGATTAAGAAGAACGGACTGTCAGTCTGTTCAGCGACGTATGTTTCCTCTTACTTTGTTTGGTCTTAGACTTGATCGGCGGCACGGCACATATGTCGAACGGTTCCGCAATTTAGTTTGACTAACATACCGGCAATCGCTAACATTGGAACTTGCTCTGTTGTATGCTCCCGTAGCTCAGTTGGATAGAGCGACGGCCTTCTAAGCCGTAGGTCGCACGTTCGAGCCGTGCCGGGGGTACCAAAGATTTGAAATTTCAGATTCGAGATCTGAAATTTGAGATGGCGGCTATAGTTCAGCGGTTAGAGCGCCTGATTGTGGTTCAGGATGTCGTGGGTTCGAATCCCACTAGCCGCCCCATTTCTACTGTCTTCAATGTTTTTCCCGCTGTCTACACACCGCTGCGACACAGACACAAAAAGAACGCTTCAAAACCAGGCATTCCATGGTGCCGTAAATACGCTCTGCTTTAAAAACAGGTTTTGAGCGGTAACCTCAGGTTCGTTCAACGGCCCGATGGCCTGTACATTTGAGAAAACATTCTTGGGAGCATCGGATCGCGTAATCGTTACGGTTCCGTTTGCGTATTCCGCATCCAGTGACTCGGCCTCGATGTTTGAGGTGCTTCGCACCAGCGTTTCATCGTCGAAGGTTATTGGTGTTGGGCCGTGGGCGGCGTCAGCACGGACGCGGAATCTGATGTAGACGACCTGCCTGATTCCGGTCGCGAACGGTTCACCGGCGTCAAGCAGCAAACCGAGACGTCCGTCGGCGGCGTGGGTCGCGTTTACCGTTCCGTTCATGCTCATCGGAGCATCGGGGCCGGCCATGACATCCGGATTAGTATTTGTGCCGCTAACGGCGGCAAACTCGAGCTTTGCCGGATCGAAGTTGAGGCCAAAGGTTATTGCTGTTTCGTCACCTTTGGAATCCAATTCGATGGCTACGACGACATATCCATTTCTTGTGCCGGTTGTCGACACGATCCGGTACGTGCGGCCGGAGCTTTTCCCAATATCCCAGAACGGTCTCTCGATCTGCGTTCCCGGCGGTATCGGCATGACCGGCCCGCCGCCCTGTCTAGGCTCATCCAGCCCCGCGATGTAATTATTTATCTGCTGCTGATCCGTGGCGGTTAGGCGCCCGTCGCCAAATGTTTCCTCAGGTGCGACGTCGGTGCGCTGAAATTCGTTAGGCACGATCGAAGGCGTCTCAAGCCCGGCAATAAACAACTTGAGCTGGGCCGAATCAGTCGCGGTGAAACCGCCATTTCCGTTAGGCCGCGGTGAAATGTCACCCTCAATTCCCAACATAGGTGTCGGAGTTGGACTTGGAGTTGGACTTGGAGTTGGAGTCGGAGTCGGAGTCGGAGTCGGCGTTGGAGTTGGAGTTGGAGTTGGAGTTCGTGTCGGCGTTGGAGTCGGCGTCGGCGTCGGCGTTGGAGTAGGTGTCGGCGTTGGAGTAGGTGTCGGCGTTGGAGTCGGCGTCGGCGTTGGAGTAGGTGTCGGCGTTGGAGTCGGCGTCGGCGTCGGCGTGGCCGGCGGCTGGGAAATCGACGTTGTAGCATAGAATTGCTCACCGTCACTCGACCCATCGTCATCCGCCTGAAGCCCCGTCGCGTAAAAAGTTACGGATCCGACGTTCACCATCGGAGCTATCCAATTAAAAGTCCAGTTCGCGCCGCCCGTCTGCCCGCCATAGCTTCCGGCAAGCGTGTGCTCTATATAAAACCTGCCGCTCTCATCCACATTCTGCGTAACCGGGGAAAGGGGCGAGAATCTACCGGCCGCCGTGGTGCCGGACAATGCGGTCATCTGAAAACCCCAGCGCAGCCTCGAAGTGTTGGCGTTCACGTGCCGAACCTGTATTTGATAGGTTTGTCCCGGAAGGTACGCCGCCGGAGTCGTGATCGTAAATGTCCCGTTATTCGGCACCGTCGTATGGCAGTTCGTGCAAGTCTGTTCGCCCGGCGCACCCGTATGTCCGCCCGGAGGTCCCGCAGAAAAAGCTCCCGCAGTCTCAACCAAACGGTTATTCGAGGTCAGCCCCACGATCCCGATAATCAGAAAGACAAAAATACAGAGGATCTTTACTTTATTCATGCTCAATCTCATAGTTTAGATTATTCCCAGATTACCTTATTAGACTCTGACGTTCTATCTTCCTTTAAGTCGCAAAGAACACGCCGATTCAATAAAACCAAAAAGAAAAGTTTACCTCACCTTCGATCGCATTCGCATTCCTATTATCGGTTTCATTCGCCGGGATGCCAGGTCAGCGCTTTCCGTATTTTGGCACAGGGTTTAAAATATTAGTTATGAGAGAATCGGTTTGGCTCGTGTTTTAACTTGAATGAAGATACTTTCCGCCCGATATATACTTCCAATAACAAGCGAGCCGATTGAGGATGGCGCGATAGCCATTGATGGCAGTACAATTGCCGCCATCGGCCCACTGTCTGAATTAAAGCGAGCATATCCCGCAGCCCAAATCGACAATTTTGGTGAAGCGGCCATTCTGCCGGGCTTTGTCAATTGCCACTCGCATCTCGAAATTACATCGATGCGCGGAGCTCTCGACGATGTCGAACACGATTTCACCGCCTGGCTGCTAAAGCTGACGGCCATGAGAGGGGAATTGTCCGATGAGGAAATCGGACGAGCCGCGCTCGACGGCGCCCTGGAAGGCGCCCGGGCGGGCGTGACTTGTTTTGGCGACATCGGGCGTTACGGAAAGGCCGGACTGGCGGCATTGAAAGCCGTTGGTCTGCGCGGCATTCTATTTCAGGAGACAGATTTTTCTCCCAACAACAAAAACGCCGATGACGATTTTGAAAAACTGAGGGATAAATTCCTGCTCTTGCGTGAAAATGAGAGCGATCTGGTAAAAATTGGCCTTTCGCCGCACTCGCCCTACACCGTCAGCCGCAGTCTTTTTGAACGGATCACCGACTTCGCCATCGCCGAGGACGTTAGGATTTCGATCCACGCCGCCGAGTCATGGGATGAGAATGAATTTATGACTAACGGAGGAGGGTTTTTCCGCGAACATTATGAGAAATTCGGCGTGGAATGGGAAAGCCCGGGTTGTTCCTCGGTAGAATATCTTGCGCGGATCGGAGCATTGAATGGGAAACCATTGCTTGCCCATTGCATAACGGTTTCGGAAGGCGACATCGAACTGATCGCCCTGAGCGGTTCGCGTATTGCCCATTGTCCCAAATCCAACGCAAAATTCGGCCACGGCTATGCGCCGTTCGAGGCATTTTTGGATACGGGAATCGCCGTCGGTCTCGGTAGCGACTCGGTCGCCAGCAATAACACGTGCGACATGCTCGAAGAATCACGCTTCGCGTCCCTCGTCGCCCGGAATCGGGTTGGAAGCAGCCGTTTTATAACGGCGGACGAAATGCTAAAAACCGCCACGCTCGGCGGAGCAAAGGCGCTCGGCCTGAGCGACCAAATCGGTTCGCTCGAACCCGGTAAACAGGCCGATGTCGCCGTTGTCACGCTTGCAAACATCGCCCAACAGCCGGTCAACGACATACACACCGCCCTCGTTTTTGCCTCAAACGCCCGCGACATAGTGCTGACGATTGTCGCCGGAAAGGAAATTTATCGTGCTGCCGTGTAGAGTTCAAAACCTCAGTTTGTCCGGGCCTTGCCGCATATTTGGCGCAGCTTCCTGAAAAGTCAGCAATTTGCGCAAGTCGTAATGAAAAATTCAAGAAAGATGAGGATAGTCAGGAAGGCGGGCTTGCCCCGCTCTTTCTCGGCTAACGGAAGAGCCGGGGGTTAACCCGCATAGGGTCCAACTTAAGGCTGTAAATTCATGCGAAAAGAGGCGTAGAGTCCCTGAAAGGGACCAATTTAATAGCGTCGGGAGCATCCCGACGATTGTAAAACAGACGACCTATCCGTCCCTGTAAGGGACGAATGGCAATCTTTTTCGGCCATTTCTCCCTTACAGGGAGAGTATTCGTAGGGGTTTGCTCGTCGTCGGGTTTCACCCGACGCTATTAAATGTGTCCCTTTCAGGGACAGGAAGTTATTTAGAATGAACATTTACAGCCTTAAGTTGGCGCCTATGGGGTAAACCCGCCTTCCCGACTGTCCTATTTTGTCTATCTCGATTTTTCACCTGAACGGAATCCGGAACCGAGTCGCGCAAAAACGTGGTTCTGCCTTCATTTAAGAGTGGCCTGTAATTCCCGAAGCAAATCCGCCGGCTTCCATTCATTCCCGGCAAGGATCTTTGTAAATTTGCCGTCGGGTGCGATCACGGCGGTTCGCAGAGAATGGTTGATCTGTGTTTTGTCATTCGGGTCGATCTCGTATCTAAGGCCGAAGAAATCGGCGATCTTTCGCACATCGGCGTCCGATCCGACGGCGAGTTGCCAGACGGTGAAATCGGGTTTTGCACCTTTGCCGAGGTAGCCGGAGCCATAAGATTTTAGTTTTGCGGGCGTGTCGTTCGCCGGATCGAACGAGATGCTCAAAAGGCGAATCCTGTCTTTCAACTCGGCGTCGGCAATTAGCTGATTGGCCAGATCGCTAAAATTGGTCGACATTTTTATGCAGTATTCTGGCAGCGGACATCGGGCGTAAATAAAGGTGATCGCTAGCGCCTTTCCGCGAAAATCCTTTAGAGAAATCTTCTTGCCGTCCTGATTTACGAGCGAAAAATCAGGTGCTTCCTTGCCGATTTGGGCGAAATTTTCATTAACGGACAATGGTGATTGATTCGGATTCGGGGCCGCGACGATACCGATGTTTTCAATCCAAAACGGCTCTTTCGCCGTGGTGTCCACCACCAGTTCGGCCCGAATTTCGGAGCCGGGAACCAAATCCTCCCAAACCCAATCCGCACGGACCGGAAAATCCATCGTCATCGCGTCCATAAATCCGTCGATCTTCTCATGATCGATCCTGGCCTTTTTAGCGGCCTTATCGACTGAGACGACCCTGCCTTTTAGCGGGTAACGCTTCGCGGACGCCGACGGAGTGTCTGCGGGCGCTTTGCAAGCGGATAAGAACAGAAAAGCAGACAAGAGTAAAATGAAATATCGCATATGCAAGTTGATCCTGCCTGACGTACGACAGACTGCCGAGTCCGCCGATTCGAGTTTCAATCTCCGGAATAACTGATAGCTGATAACTCAAATCACTTTTCCGAATTATCAGTTTTCAGCTATCAGCTGTTCCGAATCACATTCTATATGCATCAACTACACCAGGTTGATGTAAGAACAGGCTCAGCAGCCTGTTCTACGCCGGAGTTGCTCGTCATAAAGAAGCTGGTACATCCTATAATTCGCCATCACCTTGTAAACGTAATCTTTCGTTTGCGAATAGGCGATCTCGGGCACGTATCTGTCGGGCAAATTCGATCTCGAACGCGTCAGCCAGCGTTTCATGTTGTCGGCGCCACCATTGTAGCTGGCCGCGACGGCATCGGGCTGATTTGGGAAAATCTTGAAAAGACCGGCCAAATACTGCGAGCCGAAGAGCACGGCGGTCGGCGGATAATAGAGATCGTCCTGATCAAAACTGTCGCGACCGAGGTCGCCGGCGACTTGCGTTGAGGTCGTCGAAATGAACTGCATAAGACCGCGTGCGGCGGCGTAGGATCTTGCGTCCGGCTGAAAACGTGATTCCTGACGCATTATCGCGAGAACCAGCCGGGGATCAACGCCACGTTCGGGTGCATATTTTAGCAGTTCGTCGACAAACGGCGCGGGGTAAAGCAATTCGGCATGTTCACGCGGGATCAGGTCGATCGGGTAATCGGCGGGCACTTTTCGCCATATCGGCTCAATAAAGGCGAGACCTAAATCGGCCCGGCCGCCACGGGTGTGGCGCACGGCACGGCTGTATGCATCATCGCTAGCCATCGTTGTCGAAACCGCCTCCATTTCAGACACCGCCTCATCATAAAGGCCAAGCGTAAGCAACTGATCGCTAATCGAGCGCCGCGAACTGGCGCGTTCAAGGGACTTGAGACTCGGAATTCCCTCGTACCTGGGCGAACCCTTTATCGCTGCCGTCAAAGCCTCGTGTGCGCGTTCCCGCACGGTTGGCGAATCGGCAAAACGCAATAACGCCTGTGCGCATTCTCGTCGTTCATCCGGATCTTTGCCATCCAACTTAGTTGTCAACAGCCCCATTTTTTGAACAATAAACGACCTCGCGGTTTCGTTTGCCGAGAGTAACTTCAGGCGCTCCGTTGCCCGCCAGCCATAATATTCGCCGCGGCCGTCGGGTATTGAGAGATAACCGTCAATCGCTTCGCCATAGCGCTTTGATTGTTCCAGAGCATATGCGCGCAAAAAATCAATCTCCACCTTGCTCGTTCCGCCCGGAACAGCTGCTCCGCCGAGATTGGGTGCCGATTTCAACTGATCGAGCCGATCCAGCGCGTTTTTCCAGTCTTCTTTTGACACATAGATGCGGGTTTCGGCAAACAGTGCAAGAGCGGCCGGCAGCTTTCCGGCAAAGGCTTCACGCGTTTTTGCGCACCATTTTAGAGCTTCGCTATCGGAATCCTGATCGCGGTAAACGTCCACGATGTTCAAGAACGCACGTTCGAGTTTTTCGTCAGTCGGATATCTTTCAATAAAAATTTGATACCGGCTGATCGCCTCTTTAGATTTGCCGGCCCGGGCATAGGCGGACGCGGCGTTGAGCAGTGCATCTTTAGCAGCCGGGCTCTGCGGATGCCTTTCGAGCAGGCGTTCGAACCATTTTAGGGCCTCGGCGAAATCGGATTCCTGAGCAAATCCACGGCCGATTTGAAACATGGCATCTGCGGCGTTCGATCCATTCGGATAGTTAATAACCAGAGCTTCAAAATGGAGCCTCGCGGTCTTGAATTCGCGGTTAAACTGATAGATACCCGCGCGCTCAAGGTGGTCGGCCTCAGCCAATTCCGGCGCTTTTTCACGGCTGCCTCCATCCAACAGATCGATGAAGCGGATGGCGGCAAGCGAAAAATCGTCAGGCTGGGCCGGATTCGTATCGCTTTCGACCAAATTCATAAAAATGTCGCGGGCAAGCACGGTTTGGCCGCTGCGCAAATACGCTTCACCAAGCAGTGCCCGATTTTCACGAGCTTGATTGCCGTCAGAGGTTCGTGAAGAAGACCTAGCACCGCTATCCAGTATGCGGATCGTCTCGCCGTAATTTCCGGTCTCAAAACTGTTGCGGGCAAGCCTGTAAAAAACGCCGCCGGTGAGAACGCTGTTTGGGTAAAAGAGCAAAATTTCATTCAGATATATCCGCTCCAGCAGCAGATTCCCGGTTGAACGGGCGATGCCCGACATATGTTTTAACGCATGAACGCGGAGGTCGGAATTGCGGTTCGCGACCGATTGATAGCTCGACATCGCGAGTCCGAGGCGTCCGTCCTTTTCTGCAATTCGCCCAACAAGATAATCGTAATTGCCGGACAGGAACATCTTTTCATTTGAATTTCGGAGGTTCTGTAATTCGATTATCGTCGCCGGATAATCTCGCGCGTCGATCATTTCCAGTATTCTGTCATGATTATCAGGAAGGCGATCGGCGGCCATCGCGCTAAAGGCAAAAGCTCCGGTCAAAACGACGTAGAAGATGCTATCGAGGATTAAGCCAGTCATGTTACGTAAAGCCGTTTCTATATTTTCTGATAATTAGCAATATGAACTAAACTGCAACTTACTTTCTTGACACTTTCTTTACCATCTTGAAAAGTTATCAAGTTAAAAATAAATACATAACTGTCAGTGTTAGTGCGTCTCAAACTGTCCACCACAAGAAGCGCGTTCATTAGGCGCGATTATCTCAAATCCTGTAAAATCACTCAAAGGTATTATGGCGGCAAGAATATTGAGCGGGAAGGTGATCGCGGAAGCGATTAAGGTTGAGGTCGCGGCCGAGGTCGCCAGGCTGCGAGAAACAAGCGATGTTCCACCGGGCCTCGCGGCCGTCCGCGTCGGCGACGATCCCGCGTCTGCCGTTTATGTCGCGAGCAAGGTCAGGACTGCCGGGGAATTGGGAATCCTCTCGGAGGAATTCCATTTGGCGACGGACGTTTCGACCGAAGAGATCATCGCCGTGGTCAACGACCTCAACGAACGCGACGATATCGACGGAATTCTCGTCCAGCTTCCCTTGCCTAAGCATGTCGAGGAGCGAAGAGTTCTCGAACGGGTCAATCCTGAGAAAGATGTTGACGGTTTTCACCCCATAAATGCGGGGCTGCTATCGCAAGGCTATTCCGCCCTCTTTCCATGCACACCTCTTGGCGTTATCGAAATTCTAAAACGATCTGATATCGAGGTCGCGGGCAAACACGCGGTCGTTGTCGGTCGCAGCAATATCGTAGGCAAGCCGATGGCGATGCTGCTGCTAAAGGAAAACGCGACGGTCACGATCTGCCATTCGCGAACCGCGAATCTTGCCGCGATCACGAGCCAGGCCGACATTCTTGTAGCGGCAATAGGCCGGACCGGATTTATCAGAGGTGAGCATATCGGCGAAGGCTCGACGATTATCGACGTCGGCATTAACAATTTCTATGATAAGCGGATGGCCGCCACGCTTTTCCCCGAAGATCAACTGGAAAAACGCCTGAATACTATCGAAAAACGCGGATTCACGCTGGTAGGCGATGTGAATCCAAAAGAAGCAATCAAAAAAGCCGCAAACTTCACACCCGTCCCCGGCGGAGTCGGGCTGTTGACGGTGACAATGCTTATGAAAAACACCGTCGAAGCGGCAGGA
>JANPCJ010000273.1:0-6360 GCA_031430895.1 Chloracidobacterium sp.
GTTTTCGCCCGATTCCATCTCATTACGAACAACCGAAAATTCCGACTCCAAATCTTTCTTGGCGATATAGGAATTAACCATTCGGTCGGCTTCGAGATCCAACGCCCAATTAAGATTCTCGTCCGATGCCGAAAAAGTTTCAAAGTAGTTTGTGCGGTCAAACGATGTCGTGCCATTTGGTCGAGCGCCGTGGGACGTTAGTTCGGCGGGAATATTCGGATGACGCGGCGTGCCCTTGAAGACGAGATGTTCGAGCAGGTGCGCCATGCCGGTTTCGCCGTAATTTTCGTGGCGCGAACCCACGAGATAGGTCATATTGACGGTTATCGTCTGTTTGGTTTGATCAGGAAAAAGTAGGACCTTTAGCCCGTTATTCAGACTATATTCGGTAATACCCTCAACGCTCGTGTTGCGCGTTACGCCGTCGGGCAGCTTTGCGGAAGCGGTTTGAGCGGCACCGCGAAACGGCAATAAACCGAGAAGCGAAACGATAAGGGCGGCAATCAGCACGGCCTTTGAGAAACGAGTTTGTATCATAGAACCTCCGGATGTAGTGGAAATATGGTGCACAAAGGGACAAAAGTATCTTTCGGACAGTCGGGGTGAATGCCTGAGCGTCATCGTAATTCTCCAAATACGAAATCGGAAAAAAGTTTCATTATCCCAGATTACGCATTAGAGAAAATTGATTGTAAGAACTCAAGTTAAACATTTGTTCAACACGTTTATTGTGAATGACTTGCAGGGATTTTCTCTTAAAAAAGTTCTAACACTACGCATTAGAACTTTTTCGATGCAATATAGTTGCAACCTATTCACAATAAAGATGTTAAATGTTTGTTTAACATTTAAGTTTCAAATGAAAAATTTCCAATGCGTAATCTGGGATTATATTAGCACGAAGCAACGGGAATTTGAATCAGCCCATCGAGGACTTCGAACTTCAGCCACTAATGCACGAATAATGGTCGAAAGCACGAATTATTTTGGGAAGTTATGGAGAAAATATGGAGTTAAATCCACGCACACCCGACATCACTGGAACGCGGTCGATAGGATTCGGAGATCGATTCGGGCGGTAGGGAACCGCAAGGCGATTAGGAGGCTGCAAACTAAAATCCCGGAATTGAGTATATTTTCAACGATTCACCATCGTTTTCTTTCACGCCGTCAAAACTAAATCCCAACTTTTTCAGAAGGCACTCCGACGCCTCATTATCCATCGACGTTACAGCGAGCACACGGTCGAAGCCTAATGTCTCCCAGCCATGCCGCAACATTGCAGAGGCTGACTCAAAACCGTAACCCTTTGCTTCAAACTCCGGCAAAAACGCAAATCCGATATCCGGCCCCGGCAACGAGTCACGCTTTACAAAACCGCAGATGCCAATCTGCACGCTTTCAGCCTTACTTTCCACAGTATAGAGCCCAAAGCCGTGGTCCTTGTAGCTCGGCCGGTAACGGTTCTCAATAAACGCGGCTGCGTCCCTAATAGAGCGAACGCCGCGTTCGCCGATGAAGGCCAGGAATTTTGGTGTGTTCAATAGCGCAAAAATGAACCCCGCATCAAGTGCGGAGTCCATTTCACGAAGACGCAATCGTTCGGTTTCGAGAATCACGGCGAGATTATTCACGAAACGGCTCGATCTCGCCCGGCTTGCGGAGCATCTTGTTGACCTCATCAAGGTGCAGTTCCTCGAGCAGGATCATTTCGCGGGCATATTCCTCGAGCGAGACGGACTTGCCTTCGGCCAAAGCCAGAAGCTCATAATACGCCTCAAGCGTCGAGCGTTCCTGCTCCAGACTTTCACGCAGAATATCACCAATGTCATGCTTATGCGTCTCAAGCAGAGGTCCGATCTTTAAGCTCGGATGCCCGCCCAGCATCGTCACAAACTCACCCGCCTTCCTTGCATGCATCAAACTCTCATCGCCGTTGCCCTGTAACCACGACACAATCGGTATCCGGTTATACCCGAAAACCATCAGCGAGTAGTGCGTATAACGCACTACGCCCGCCAATTCGAGTTCAAGAATCTTATTCAGAACCTCGATCGCATTTTGTTTTTCGTTATCGTTCATATTAGTTTTTCCATTTTAGAAACAAGGATAGCCCCGATCGACGTGTAATCTCATTCGTTCAAATTTCAACTCTCAATTCAACCTTTTGCTGATCCATCCCGGGTCTCGGCGGTTGTCTGTTACTGCATACACAAGAACGACTTTATCCTCAATTCGATAAAATACCGAATAAGGAAATCTACTGGTGAGCATTCTATGTTTGTCACGAAATATAGAGTGAATTCCTGCGAATAACTGCAATGACCGAATGTCTGAAACTATCGATGTCAAAAAATACTCGCCGAGACCAGCTGCTTGGTTCTCATAAAACCAATACCATCGTCCAGATCAGCCTGTGCTTCCGGAAGTATCTCGATCTTCATCTATTTTGGCGAATAACTGCGGCTCGTCGTCGAATCTCGGCTATCGCATCCTCAAAGTCAATAAACTCCGTCTCGCCATTTGCCAAGGCTTGGTCACGATTCTCGAGTGTTTTCCTCTGCCAATCCGGCACCGCAACATTATTTGAATCTTTCGAGATGTCTTGCCACAACAATTCCATCAAACCGATCTTTTCAGTAACGGTCATTTGATCAATATTAATTGTTGTTTCAACATTCATGATTCGATTATACCACCTTCATCAACCTATTGAGCCTGCTCTCTCGCGTGATATGACGAGCGCGTCAGCGGCGACGACTCGACGTGTTTGAAGCCCATTGCCATGCCGATCGCTTTCCATTCGGTGAATTCTTCGGGCGTGACGTAGCGTTCGACGGGGAGGCGTTTTTCGTAGGGTTGGAGGTATTGGCCGATGGTCATGATGTCGCACGAGACGCTGCGGAGGTCTTTCATAAGATCGACGACCTCTTCGAAAGTCTCGCCGAGGCCGGCCATGATGCCGCTTTTGGTTTTCATCGCGCCCTGCTGGGTATCGCGCCAGTGGGCGGAGCGTTCGAGGAGTTCGAGAGTTTGATTGTACTTCGCGTCCGGGCGAACGCGGCGGTAGAGACGGGCAATTGTTTCCGTATTGTGATTGAGAACGTCGGGTCGGGCACATAGGACATTGTTGAGAGCGTCCTCGTCGCCGTTGAAATCGGGAATCAGGACCTCGACTTTGCACACGGGATTCATCTCACGCACTTTCAAGATCGTCTCCGCCCAATGCATCGAACCGCCGTCGGCGAGGTCGTCGCGATTTACGGACGTGATGACGGCATGGGCGAGATCGAGATGCTTGACCGCTTCGGCGACATGAGTCGGCTCGAGCGGATCGAGATCCAACGGCGTGCCTTTATTGACCGCGCAAAAGCCACAGTGCCGCGTACACGTGTCGCCGCCGAGCATAAATGTCGCGGTTTTATCAGTCCAGCATTCAAAAATGTTTGGGCAACGGGCTTCCTGACAGACGGTGTGAAGATTTAGCCCGCCGATCAGTTCGAGAACAGCATTCTGATTGCGCGGATCGCCAAGCTTGATTTTTAGCCAATCGGGCTTTTTCAAACGCTCTCGCTTTTTCTTGACGAAATTTTGTATTAGAACCTTTTCTTCGATCATTTCAGTCTGCAAATCACTCTACCCAGGCTAGATTTTATCGGAATCAAACCAAAAGTGCGACTGTCGGTGCTGTCGGCGGGGTTGTCGCCGGTCAAGGTCATATTTCCTTCCCCATTGATCTCGCTGATACGCTTCATGATCTTTACGTTTTGCATATACGGATGCGACACAAAAATAATATCGCCGACTGCAGGTAACGCCCGCGGATCATGTAGAACAACTTCGCCGTCGTTGATGGTCGGAGCCATCGAATTTCCCTGGACTCTTACTGCGCGAAAAAAACCAAGGCGAAACAGGATACGTTCTTTCAATGTCGCTTTTCGTAATTGGCTGTTCATAACACAAAAAGGCGGCGGAAGATCGTGTGATCGTCCGCCGTCTTGATCTGAACCAACTAACAACTAACTAGCGGTGTACCACGCAACGTCACGATCTTTTGTGGCCCAGAAAATGCCGTGGATCTCTTTGATAGCGTCCATTAGTTCGGTCGCGTGTTCGAGGCTAACCTCGACTTTTACCGCCGAGCAAAGCTTGGCCGCTTTCCAGAATGTGTCGTGCAGATTTGGATATTTTTCGAGGTGGATCGGTTTGAAATAATCGGTCCACAGTATGAGCAGCTCTTCTTTTGCGATATGGGCCTGTTGCTCTTTGACGACGATGTAACGTGTCAGAGTGTTGTGATAGGCGGCGGTTGCTTTTGCATCCGAGCCGTCCGGAGCCTTGAGATCAAGGATCTTTTTGGTCATCGACAGAGCGGCCTCGGCCGAGATCCGTGCTGACGACGGATCGTAAATGCCACAGGGCGCATCGCAATGAGCTTCGGCAATTTCTAAATCACCAACAAATCTTTCTTTCAATTTATCAAACATTCTATTTCTCCTTGTAAAAAACAACTCTAGTCTTCCGGTCGCGTTCCCGGTTCGATGCCCATAACGCTTGCCTGGTTTATGACCTTTACGTGCAGATCGTCCATGATGCGAATCTGACACGAGAGACGCGTCCGATCATTGAGGTCGGTTTTGGTCGCGAGAATGGCGGCTTCGTCGTCTCCGATCGGCCCCGGATCGCCGTCGAGCACTTCCACCCGACATGTCGTACAGCGGGCGTTTCCACCGCAGCGGTGAAGAATGTCGATTCCGTTATCTTCAATTGCAAGAACGAGTTTCTTACCTTGTTCAGCGTCAAATGCTATCAACCCGGCGGACGTTTCGGCCCTAATATGTCCCATCAAAAATATTCTCCTATGTTTCCATTCTAAAGTGTCGCGTCGATAAATCAAAAATCTACTTGCCGATCTTAAACTTCTCCCGGTTTTCGTCGATAGCTACAAAGGTGATTTCGGCCTCGGTTACCTTGACTAGTACACCGGGTGTCCCAAATCGCTCGGCCTCCACATCAACATGAATGGAAATCGAAGTATTGCCCACACGCGTTGTTTTCGCGTAAAAGCTAACGAGATCGCCTATAAAAACCGGCTCGTGAAACAGTACTTCTTTCATCGCAACGGTAACAAAACGGTTGTGCCGCGTGTGCCGGATCGCTTCGACGCCACCGGCAACGTCGATATAACTCAAAATAACGCCGCCAAAAACGGTCCCGTGCGCATTCGTATCGCGCGGCATCATCGTCAGCCTAATGGCGGCGTCCCGCGCTACCTTAGTTTCTTCCGTCATATTATCAGCTATCAGTTATCAGCTTTCAGCTATTCCGGATTCATGTCATCTGCTGAATTGTCCACTCTCGAACCGCGTCTCGCAATTCGCTTAAATGTTCGTCAAAAAAATGGCCGCAGTTTTCAAAGACGACGAGTTCCGCATCCGCCTTTTTACCAACCTCAACGGCAAGCCTGCGCACACCTTCAACCGAACCAAATTCATCGCGGTCGCCGTGGACGAACAGAATCGGTTTCCTCACCGCGTTCAAAAAATCGTAATCGCCATACTTTTCGACCGGTGTGCCGATGCTGATCAACCTATTCACGCGCTCGTCCGACATGCCAACTTCCATCCCGGTCCGCGAGCCAAAGGAAAATCCGGCCAAGGTGATGTCGTCGCCGGGATAATTTGAGCTAAGGTAATCAAGAACATCGGCCACATCCCGCATTCCGCCTTCAATATCGCCGTGCTCCCCGGTCGAGGCTCCGACGCCGCTAAAATTAAACCGGATCGTCGTCAATCCGGCGTCGACCAAACCCGCCGCAGCTCGAAATACGACCTTGTTATGCATCGTGCCTCCGCCAAGCGGGTGCGGATGGCAAACCAACCCGACGCCGCGCCGGTCGCCGGTCGGTTCTTTACTTATCGCCTCGAGATGGCCATGCGACGCAGGAATTAACAGGTTGCCTTTTGGGTACATACCAAATCTTCGATTCTAGGGTTTACCGGCTTGCTTGGCAAACGATTTCTCGTCTTTGTGGGCTTTGTGTCCGCCCCTTTGTGTTTTTTGTGTTCATGAAGATTTTTAACACAAAGAACGCAAAGTGAAACCCACAAAGGTCACCAAGAAGATTTAGCCTTAGATTAGATTTCCGTCCTGTTTTCGTGATACTTTTTCAGTTACTTCATATTTCGGACGGACCCAATTTCAAGCATTTTAATGGAAGAAAACATAGACGAAACGCCGGAACAACCGGCTGAAAAAGTTACTGAAACAGGGCAGAGTTGGCGCGAGTTTCTTGAGACCGAGCAGGCGGTGCGCGTCATCTATCTCATTTTTGGATTCCTGGCGATCCTGATGGTGATC
>JANPCJ010000274.1:0-4615 GCA_031430895.1 Chloracidobacterium sp.
ATGGGGTCAGGCCTGCAATTCGTGCAATTCATAGTTGCGAAAGTGTAAGAGAGCAGGCAAAATCTGGGTGAGGCAAATTTGGGTCAGGCCTGCAATATTACAATTTGGGTTTTGGTATTTGCGGGGTATTCCTCAACAACATTGGGAATACTACAATAAAACCAGGGAGGATATTCGAATCAAATTGCAATATTGCAGGCCTGACCCCCTATATGACAATGCCGGAAATGTTGTCGTGGACAACAAATTCCGAACGATGGGTTTCACCTATGACGCGAATGGCCGAATGGTCAAGGCAACAAAAGTCAGTACGCCCGACGCATTGAGCGTGTACGACGCCGGCGGGATGCGGGTCGCCGAGCGTGTGAACAATGTGTGGCGTTACGTGATCTACGACATCGCCGGCAAGTTGGTGGCTGAATACGGCGGTGTCCCGTCAACCCAACCCGCCCTGAGATACGTCATGCAGGACTGGCAAGGGTCGACGCGAGCGGTCATCAATGCCAGTCGGCTTCGTCCAGGGTCGCATGGACTACACCGCTTACGGCGAGGACATCGGCTCCGGAACAGGCATCGGAGATAGCCGGGACCATTTGCGGGTCGATCCATCACCTCTCGCGGAACTGGGATTACATAGGCGTCTACATCTCACTCGTAAGAAAAGGGCTGTCTGAGAATCTGATCTCAGACAGCCGCTAAATGGATCAACTAATTGTGATCCCAGTGTCCCTTCCGGATTACCTGAGAACTACAAATGTCACATTTCTGGTTAATGGATTGACGGTAAACCGGACGAGGGCGGAGACGGGATTGGTTAGTCCGCCGCCTGATCCTGAGCCGCCGGCCGTGCCTGCGTTTGCGTTGGGCGAATTGTTTGGCAAGAGCTGGTCGCTGACGATGTTGAATGTCGACGGGCCGTTTGCAAAGCCTTTGACACGCAGAACGTATGTCGTGTTTGGCTGCACGGCTCCGGCTACATGCTCTGCGGCGGTTGCTCCGGCTGAGTCGTCCAATATCTGGCCGTCCTGCGTTCTCAATTCGAAATCGAGATCGACAGCGGTTGCGGATGAAAGCGTCGCGTCGATGAACAGGGCGTCCGATTTGGTCGTGACCAGAATGTCATCCCACGTGATGCCCTTGAATGCCGGGTCGCCCCAGGTTGCACTTGTGCCGCCGGTCGCGGTCGGCTCGCCGGCGACAAGTGCGCCGGTCTTGTTTTCGCGGAATATCGAGTAAACAACCGGTACGGGAGGATCGCTTGATCCATCGCCGCCGCCCGATCCGTCGCCTGAGACAGAACCCGCGAACGCGTTACCATAAACCCTTGCGTCAAAGCTAAATATCTGGGCCGCCGGGTCGTTAAATTCGAGCCGTTTGGCCGCCGATGTCGCTCCGAGTGCAAGATTCTGGTTGTAAACGAACGTGTTGCCGCCGGTGTCGGCGTTCTTTACGGTGACGGTCGGGTTCGAGATGCTGATTATCTTGAAATCGACGGGGCCGTAAACCGTTTTGTCGGTCGAGAAAGCACCGCGTGTATTTGTCAGCTTGTTGTCGAAGGCCATGACGCCGCTCGTGAAGCTGATGTTTGAGATCGCCGTGTCGATTTGAGCCGTCAAATCCTGACGCTGGTTGGTTGGTTTTGTTGAAGACGAGAAGCCTGAGAATCCAAGCTGCCCGCTCGCGCTCACGCCGATGGCACGGACGACATATTGGTGATTGAAAAGATCGTTCAAACCCTCTGGAGCAAACACCTCGTGTACCGCGCCTTTGTCTTCCAGGAAATTAGTATTGCCGTTCACAAAAGCGACGTGCCGGAAACCGGTTGTCGAGGCGTCGCCATCGGCGAACTCGCGTCGACCGTTTGGCTGGCGGGCATTTGCAAAGCCATCCTTTCGCTTGAGCACCTGATAGGCGGTCGCGCCGCTGACGCCGTTCCATGAAATTTTCAGTGAACGGGCGGTTGCAGGTGCCGATGTGACGCCGGTCGGGATCGACGGTGCCGTCTGATTGCCGACGAAGTGCGAAACCTGTGTCGAGATCGTCGCCTTGCCGCCGATAACTTCGACAGCGTTGATTCCCAATTCTTTTGCGGCAAATATCTGCTCGATCATTGCCCGGTGTTTGCCCGGTGCGTCAGGGTCGGTCGCATCTGATGGATACAGCATCTGGTCGGCGACGATCATGGCGTCGCGGGCCTTGACCATCGTGTCCGGTGCGGTTGTGCCGAGAACATACATTGAGCCGAGGAAGTCGCGTTCGAAGATCTCCGTTCCCTTTGTGATCGCCTTCAAAGCCTGGCCATCGGAAGGACGCGGGCGTTTGTAGGTGGAGGCCTGTGGGTATATGCGGTTAAACATTTCGCGGATGTCCCACATCGTTGACATATATATCTCGCCGTCATAGTGCTCTTCGAAAACCGGTGCGCCGGTCGCTCTGTCGAGCAGGGTTCCGATGTCGCCGTATTTGAGAGTCGAACGGGCACTGCGGATGTATGCAACCGAGTCCGGGTTGCGACCCAGGTCGCGAAAACGCTGGCGGTATTTGAATGCATTGACGACGTAATCGCCGAGGCTCGGATTGTCGGTGATCGTGAAAGCCCACATATCGGCCTGGCCTTCGTTGAGGGCGGAGCCTTCGGGGTCGCCTTCGAGACCGGCGATTGGGCTGGTGATGGCATGCATACCTTCGTGATAGGGAACGGTACCTTCGAGGGCGAGATCATTTAACAGGAAGCCGTGGCCGTAGGATGTCGGATTGACGACGACCGGCGATTTCGTCGCCGTCACGCCTTCGATCAGGCTGGTCAGATTCAGAGCAAAAGCGTTATCGAGACCAAGAACTTTCTGTGCGAGGTCGGGGTCGCCCGGGTTTGGAAGCGTTCCGCCCGCCGCGTCGAGGGCGATGTAGATATTTGGAATATGAACGGTCGCGGGAAGCGGGACCGTCTTATTCGGATAATCATCCGGGAATCGGCCGCCGAGCGTCGTGTTGTCGCCGGCAACGTGCAGGTAATCGACATACTCGAGCAGATAGGTGACGAAAAAGAAAGCGTTGATCTCGTCCTGATGTTCCGCCGGCTCGGCCATTTGGTCGATCTCATTTGTGCGGCCCTCGAAACCGGTTGGGTTGTCGGTACGGAAATGCCACGTTCCGAGGCCCGCCTGTGCGAATGGCTGTTTGGAAACCAGGGCGTTGTTTACAAATGCGTGTGTGCCCGTCAATGTCCCGTTGAGGCCGCTGACGCGATTCGACGGGTCGAACGAGCGAAGATTGACGCGTTCCTGGCCGCAGGGACGACCGCCGCAGTTGCTGATAATGCCCTGATCTTTTAACTCCTGGGTGATCGTCGGATACTTCGGATAGACGTCGGCGGTTTCAGCTCCGGGCGTCGCCTGGAAATTTACAAAATCCTTTCTCGCGATCGTCTGCCCGGTGTGAGCGTCGATGGTGACCATGTATAGGCCGAACGGATTTGTCGAAAACTTCGCCACTTTCCACACGAGCTTATAGCCGTCCGCCGTCGGATAGATGCCGAGCGCGGGCTGGATGCTGTCGGCCGCGGCGGCCTGTTGGGTGAGATTATTAAGGCCGGTCTGCAAAAGATTGCTGATGTGCGACGGAATGCTGACGGTATAGCGGTTGAGGTCGGCATTCGCGGCCGCTTTTGCCTGGTCGGCTGAGAGCGTCGGCTGCGTGTTGACCGTGACATTTCGGAAGAACGGGCCGGAAGCCATGACGATCTGCTTGTTGGCGTTCATGACGAGGCCGACTCCGCCGTCTTTGACCGGGATGCCGTTAAAGGTTTGCTGAAAACGGATAAGGTAACCGCCGAGGGCCTCGCGCTGGCTGAAAACGCGAAGATTGGCGATGTCCGAGATGCCGAATGCGGCGGCGTTCTGCGTTAGAAACGCCCGGCCGGCCTCCTCCGGTGTTCCCGCGAAAGGCTGGCTGGCGAAATCGTAGATCGCGTCGGGCGAGCCGCCAAAATCATTCCACCGGACCTGCATATTCGCCGCGCCGGTTGCCGTTTTGAGCGATTGCACGGCCGCAAGCTGTTCGCCGGTTGCCAGGCGGGCGGCGGCGAGATTGCTGGCGGCATTGAGATCGTAATATGGGGCCGCTCTCTTATAGAGCTGGCTGAGTGAATTTACCGGGCTGGCCGCAGCCTGTGTTTTGGTAAGCGGCTGCCACAGCATTGCGGTCGCGGCGGCCACGATTGCCGCGACAACCGCTATGCCAACAAATGTTCGTCTTTTTATTACCTTGCTTTTCATTTATCCTCCGAAAGTCGTTTATTTAGATTGGTTAAAACTATGTTTATGACTATAAAGACGTGCTCTTGAGAAACACTTGACCGCGTTTCGCGCAGACTTGAGGAATACTTGAAAAGTAAGAGTGACCCCTTTAGACGTAAGCTCCGCGATAGGAACGAACGCGCCGTGTACCGAACTCGGCGTGCGGAGGGCAGAGCGCGGCGTCCCGAGGGCAGAGCGCGGCGTCCCGAGGGCAGAGCGCGGCGTCCCGAGGGCAGAGCGCGGCGTGCCGAGGGCAGAGCGCGGCGTGCGGAGGGCAGAGCGCGGCGTCCCGAGGGCAGAGCGCGGCGTGCCGAGGGCAG
>JANPCJ010000275.1:0-2214 GCA_031430895.1 Chloracidobacterium sp.
GGAGAAATTTGATTGGGGTCGTCCAGACCAGATTATATGAAAGATCGTTCAGCCTGGGGAAGCTGGTAGTGCGGCGTATCTAAGGGATCGCCAAAGCAACACTCCAGTAGGACCAGTTATGTTGTCCCTTGGCATTGATCAGCACAGCAAGCAGTTGACCATGAATGTGCGCGAGGAATCGGGACAAATCGTGCAGCGGAAACAGGTCGGCACGCGCGGACCGGCGGTGTCGGAGTTTCTCGAACAGCTCGTCGAGCGCAGCGGCGGCGATGGTTATCAGCCCGTTGAAAAACGTGGGGCACGTTTCCAACGTGCCTGAAACCGATCAGAAACCACTGAAAAACGTGACTTCACGCACGTTAAAAACGTGCGCCACGGTGAAAATCAACGGGCTGTTATGCCGCGATTGTCGAAGTCTGCGGCTTCAATGATTGGCTGCTGGATCTGTTGCCCGAGCGCGGGTGCCGTCACGTCGTGCTGGTGCAGCCGGGACAGCCGGGGACGCGGAAGACGGATCGGCGCGATGCGAACCCGTTGGGTGAGATGCTGTGGGTGAATCGTCATCGGTTGCTGACCGGACAGCGCGTGCAAGGACTCCGGCGGGTGAACATTCCCGGCGTTCAAGAGCGAGATGATCGCCGGTTGGCGTCGTTGCGGCAGCGGGTGGGACGCGAGCTGACGCGGGCGATCAATCGCATTCACACGGTGCTGCGTCGCCGCAATTTGCAGCACGATTGTCCGACGAAGACCATTCAAACCTTGAAGGCGAAGGCGTGGTTGAAGTCGCTCGCCGTCTGTCCGCTGGACCGTTTGGTGATGCACGTACTCAAGAAAGATGTCAAGATGCGGACGTGGTACTTGGGGATCAAACGTCGTCGCGGCGCGAAGATCGCCCGCGTGGCCGTGATGCGGCGGTTGACGACGATCCTCTGGCACATGCTGACGCAGCGCGAGGCGTATCAGTTGGGCGGCGTGCGGCGTGACAAAAGGGATGGCAAGATCGAGGCGGTGCAGACGCTGGCCTGAACCGGCAGCCAGACCAAAGACGAAAAACAAAAGGCGAAATCCGAAAGGCCTCTTTGAAGGAAAAGACATTCATTCACTCTGTCACAAGGAGTCTGCCATTCACACGAGATGACAGTCGAAGTCGGACGCTCTGCCTCTTGGTGAGGACGGAGACTCGGCCCAGGCGTGCAGTTCGAGGTGGCCGGTGGTGCGCAGAGCACGTAGCCCTGATCGGAACGCCGCCTGTGGTCGAGACGGTCGCAAAAAATACTGGTGTCCGCGGCAAAAGCCGCGGAGGAGCCGTGCTCAAACGCCGGCTCGATGCACGAAGGGATGGATCGGGGAGCGGTCGGCCGCAAGGCACAAGAACGACCCACGCGAACCCGCGAATCAGACCGTGACGCGAGAGACTGTCGATCGAAAACAAAGTCAGAAACCAACCACCGAACCAGAAACAAACCGCGTATTCCGCGTATTCCGCGAATTCCACGAATTCCGCGTTTCCGTCGAACGACCGCGCAGAGACCCCTTGACACCGAAGGCTCTTTCAGGGACGGCCACCCTGGCTTGCGCTGCGGGCTGGCTGGGGTTAAGATGTCGGGCATGAACCGCAAAGTTGACCGCATCGCCGAGCCGCCGCGTCGTCGGTTTGATTCCCTTGCCCAGGAAGCCTACTTGAGTTTGTGGCGGACCTATGACCGGCTGAAGGCGCTGGAGGACGAGTTGTTCGGCGGGCAGGGATTGTCGGCCCAGCAGTACAACACGCTGCGGTTGCTGGAAGCCGCGGCGCCGGCGGCGATGACCGTGCAGCAACTCGCCGACAAATTGATTTCCCGCGCTCCCGATATGACCCGCTTGCTGGACCGGTTGGAGGCCGGCGGGTGGATCGCCCGCAACCGCCCGCCGGAAAACCGGCGCGTGGTGGAAGTCACGCTGACAACGTCGGGACAAGCGCTGCTCGATACGTTGTCAGCGAAAGTCCGCCAATGTCACGAACGGCAACTCGGCCATTTGACGGCGGCCCAACAGCGGCAATTGATTCAACTGCTTGCGGCCGCCCGCGCGCCGCATGAGTCGCCGGACAGTGCGTGGAAGTCGGGGAAGTGACGTTATAGACGGAATCCTGCGTCGTCGAAGACTGAAAACCAGCCACCCGAATTGACGGGAGCTGATCAACCGCCTCCGTTTTCAGGAGGAGGCGGATTGTGC
>JANPCJ010000276.1:0-15084 GCA_031430895.1 Chloracidobacterium sp.
GTTTGCTTCGGGAAAATAAGCCGCGGCACAGCCTGCTGGAATCTGGTACGGGACGACAATAAAACGATGTGCGTGACGCTCGCCGTCTTTGAAATGGCTGGCAATTACGACAACATCCGCGAGGCCATTTCGCGCGTGGTCGAAGGCTGCGAAAATTACAACGAGCGAGTGCGCAAACCCGGCGGCTTTTACCTGCCAAACCCGCCACGCGAGGGTAAGTTCCCGACGAAAACCGGAAAGGCACAATTCAAATCCGAGCCGCTCGAAAAAATAGTTTTGGCTGAAGGTCGCCTCCTGCTAACGACGATTCGCTCTCACAATCAGTTTAATACCACAATCTACGACCTCAGCGACCGCTATCGCGGTATCGAGGGCGAACGACGCGTGATTTTCTTATGCCCTCGAGATATCGAGCGGCTCAGCCTCAAAGCGGGTCAGGTGGTCAACCTAACGAGCCATTTCAAAGACGGCGAGCGTCACGCACATCGTTTTATTGTCGTCCCGTACCAGATTCCAGCAGGCTGTGCCGCGGCTTATTTTCCCGAAGCAAACCCGCTCATCCCGCTCGACAGTTTTGCAGAGCGCAGCCAAACGCCGACGTCAAAATCGGTGGTGATCTCGATTCAGCCGACCGATGAGTTGGCGGGAAATTTCGAATACGATCTGATGGAAGAATTGGCGGCAGAAACCCGCGTGTCAGTAGCCCGCACGTAAGTAAGGGCTTGGTGGCCGACGAGGCCCTTACTTACATGCGGGCTACTGACGTGCGGGCTACCGACATGCGGGCTTCTTAGCAAGGTACACTCTCATGGACATCGAGGCTTTCATTCTAGTCGGCGGTAAATCGAGCCGATTCGGTCGTGACAAGGCCACGTTCCTTTTTGAGGGAACGACTCTTGCCGAAAGAACGGCCGAGACAATCCAAAACGCGTTCCCGTCTGCGGTAATCACTCTCGTGGCCGACGACGATCCCCAATTCTCCGAAAGTCTCGGTCAGAGATTTCCGTTTATCTTCGACATACATAAAGGTCGCGGACCGCTCGGAGCGATTCACGCCGCTCTTGCCCACGCACCGACGGAATGGGCTTTTATCGTCGCCTGCGATTTTCCATACATTTCGAGTGATATGCTGTTACGGCTCGCCGGCTTGATTTCGAGCGAAACTGACGCGATAGTTCCGGTTCAGCCGGATCAAAAGATTCAGCCGTTGTGCGGCTTCTGGCGGGTCGAACCATCTTTGAATAGGGTCGCCGAGATCCTGGAACTGGATAAACCTACTCCGCCGATCAAGGCAGTTTTTGAGCAATTGCGAGCCACGTTTGTCTCGTTTGACGAACTGAAGGATCTCCCCGCATCGGATAAGTTTTTCGTGAACGTAAACAGACCGAGCGACCTTGAAGCGGCATCCGGTGACTCAGCCCTTCGCCTATAACTTCTTTCTAACATGCGATATATGTTTTATAATGAACATATGAACACGACCGTTGCATATCGATATATAACGTCGGTGCCGGACATACTCAGCGGCAACACGGCGGATGAGACCGAGAATCAAATCATCTATATCTAAAAGTTGGAACTACCTCTCGACAAATTTCACGAAGAATGCGGAATTTTCGGCATCTTCGGCCACCCGGAAGCATCAACGCTGACACAGCTCGGGTTGTTTGCGTTGCAGCATCGAGGTCAGGAAGCGTGTGGCATTGTTTCCGCGGATGGTGAGGATCTCATCCAGTTTCGGGCTGTCGGATTAGTGGCGGATGTCTTGGGGGAGGACGTTCTAAAGAGACTCACCGGGGAGAGCGCGATAGGGCACACGCGGTACTCGACCGCTGGTAAGAATACGATCAAGGAAGTTCAGCCTTTCTCGGTTAGATGCCAGCATGGCAAAATCGCGGTATGTCATAACGGGAATCTGCCGTTTGCCGACGGGAGGCGTGTCGAATTGGAAAAAGACGGGGCGATTTTTTCATCGACATCCGATACCGAGACCATACTTCACGGCATTGCCCGCACACCGGCCCGCGATGCGGTCGCGGCGATTGAAAAGGTTTTAAAAAATACCGAGGGTGCGTTTTCGCTTTTGTTCCTAACTCCAAAAGCGCTCATCGCCGTGCGCGACCCTCGCGGGTTCCGCCCCGTGGTGCTCGGGAAATTTCAGGGCGCCTGGTGCGTTGCGTCCGAGACATGCGCGTTCGATCTGATCGACGCCGAATACATCCGCGAGATTGAGCCGGGCGAAATGCTAGTCATAGACGCTCGGGGGCTGCATTCCTCAAAACCGTTTGAGAAAAAACCGGTTTCGGTCTGCACGTTTGAACATGTTTATTTCTCACGCCCCGACTCGACAATTTTCGGCAAATCGGTCAACGAATCGCGTCACAAGATGGGCAAACGCCTCGCTGTCGAACAGCCTGTCGAGGCAGATCTTGTCGTCCCGGTCCCCGATTCCGGCGTCGCCGCGGCCATCGGTTTCGCTACCCAATCCGGTATCAGTTTCCGCCAGGCGATCATTCGCAACCACTATGTCGGCCGCACCTTCATCGAGCCGAGTCAGTCGATCCGCTCATTCGGCGTACGCCTCAAACTTAATCCGATTAAGGATCTAATTAAGGGCCGAAGCATCGTCCTGGTCGATGATTCGATAGTGCGCGGTACCACCAGCAAAAAGATCGTAGAAATGGTCCGCGACGCCGGTGCAACTGAGGTCCACATGCGTATCTCTTGTCCGCCCACGACCCATTCCTGCTACTACGGCGTCGACACTCCCGACCGCGACGACCTTATCGCTGCTAATATGTCCGTCGCCGAGGTCAACCAATACATCGGCGCTGACAGTTTGGGCTACCTTTCGCTAAAGGGAATGCTCGAAAGCATCGGCATCGACCCAAACCTCTCCTGCTCCGCATGCTGGACCGGTAAATACCCGACCTTAATAGCCGACGCCAAATCGGCCTAGACTCTATCGTTCGTAAACCCCGCCGCAATATTAAAAAAACCATCCCCTTGAAGGCGGGCCTTACCGGTAGCACCCATTTTTATTTTGACGCACCGACGTGTGTAATTTGCCGTCTCTAATTGACTCGGCGGTGTATAATCTTATTACCGTTGATGTTACCGAAATGACAACCGCAGCAAAACTTTGGATTGGGTTCGGTGCGTTGACCGTGCTGTTGGTTTTGACCAATGCGGCGATACTGCTCCGGCTCAAAACAATAGATGGTGACATACGCGCTATGGCCGATGTTGCACGGCCGCGGAGCGCGGCGGCCAGAGAGATCGAGATTAATCTGTTGGGTTTCGCCTTGGCGGTTCGCACGCTCGATCAGACGCGCGATCCGAAATTCCGGGAGCTTGCCGAGATGGAAGCCGCAAGCATCGAGAAACATCTGGCCGAGTATCAACACCTGGCAGTTACGTCGCGGCAATCGCAGATGGCGGAGGAATTTGCGGTTCGGTGGCGGGTCTTCAGGGAGATCGGCCGCGGTCTGATGCGGGAAGCGCCGGAACATCCGAGCGAGGATGAATGGCAGCGTATGGCCGCATATCGGATGGAATTGGAGCAATTTCTCGACGAAGAGATGCAGCCGGACGCCGTCGCGGCCTATGATGCACGACGGCAGGCCGCCGTGGGGGAGGTGTCGGCGGTCGAGCGATTCGTGTTCATCCTGGTCATTTTGGTTGGCGCAATCGCAATTGTGACCGGAACGGTTGTCGGTCGGGGCGTAGTGACGACAGAGCGCGAATTGCAAACGGCGAAAGACAATCTGGACGTCCGGGTACGTGAACGGACCGCCGAGCTCGTAGTGTCAAACGCGGCACTGGCAAGAAGCAACAAGGAACTTGAACAATTTGCGTCCGTCGCCTCGCACGATTTGCAGGAGCCGCTGCGGAAGATACAGGCCTTTGGCGACCGTCTGCAGACTAAATACGCCGAGGGCCTGGGCGAGCAAGGTGGGGCGTATGTGTCTAAGATGTTGTTGTCCGCCGCCCGAATGCGTGGGCTGATTGACGCGTTGCTCGAATTCTCACGGTTGACGACGAAGGCACACGCGTTTAGCCTGGTCGATCTAACCGCAGCGGCGCTCGACGCGGTTTCCGACCTCGAAGGCCGTATACATTTCACTGGCGGTAAGGTCGAGGTCGGCGTTTTGCCGACAATTGACGCAGATCCGATTCAAATGCAGCAGTTATTTCTGAACCTCATCGGAAATGGGTTAAAGTTTCAAAAGACGGATGAGCCGCCGATCGTAAATGTGGAAGCGCGAATTATAGAAGTGGGAAGAGACGCCGCGTTGTGTGAGATATCTGTCAGGGACAACGGCATAGGTTTTGAGGAAGTTTATCTCGACCGTATTTTTGACGTTTTTCAACGGCTGCATGGACGGCACGAATATGAAGGGACGGGAATGGGACTCGCCATCTGCCGTAAGATCGTCGAGCGACACGGCGGGACGATAACCGCGACTGGCAAGCCGGGCACCGGCTCTATATTTTTGGTGACGCTGCCGGCTAATCAGGCGTAAGACTGACGCCTGCTGACACGCAGATCGGGTCTTATCCCCGAAGGTTCTGTGCTCGACCCGGCGAGTTCTGTGCTCAACTCGGCGAGTTCTGTGCTCAACTCGGAAAGTTCTGTGCTCAACTCGACGAGTTCTGTGCTCAACCCGGCGCGTTTTGTGCTCAACTCGACGAGTTCTGCACTCGACTGGGCGTGATGAGGGTCGTTACCCAATCGTGAAGCTAACGCCTTAAGGCGTAATTATTATCTCGAGGACAATTATGAACACAACACACGGAAAGCCGATTACAATTCTAATGGCAGACGATGATGCCGACGACCGTTTGATGACGAAGGAGGCGTTTGATGAAAGCCGCCTGTTAAACGATCTTCGTTTTGTCGAGGACGGCGTCGAGCTGATGGATTATTTGCTTCACCGCGGCAAGTACACCGATCCGGCAACAAGCCCGCGCCCGGGACTTATCCTGCTCGATCTGAATATGCCAAAAAAAGACGGACGCGAGGCGCTTGCTGAGATAAAGGCCGATCCGCACCTGAAGAGCATCCGCATTGTCATACTTACAACCTCGAAAGCCGAGGAAGACATTTACCGGACATACGATTTGTCGGTGGCGTCGTATATTACCAAGCCCGTAACATTTGCCGGAATGGCCGAGGTAATCAAGGTGCTCGGCAAATACTGGTTGGAAATAGTCGAGCTGCCGGCGGAGAGAATCGGGAGCACCCATGGATAGCGAAACCGTCCGGGTGCTGCTCATCGAGGATGACCCGGATGACTATTATTTGACGAAGGAGCTTTTTGCCGAGATACCTGGCAGAAAGATCGCCCTCGACTGGGCCCGGGACTATGAGGCCGGCATCGAGGCGATAGAGTCGTGCGATCACGACGCGTACCTGGTCGATTTTGGGCTGGGCAAACGCGACGGGCTGGAGCTGTTGCGCGAGGCCCTGAGCATGGGATGCAAAGGGCCGATCATCCTTTTGACCGGCGCCGGTGATCGCGATTTGGCGTTAAGGGCCCTCAACGACGGTGCCGCCGATTTTCTCGTCAAAGGACAGATCGACGCCGCAAACCTTGAGCGGACAATTCGGTACGCGTTGCAGCAGACTCGTTATGCCGAGGAGTTGGAACGGAAAGTGCACGAACGGACCGCCGAACTCGAACAGACAAATGCCGAACTTCGCAGGAGCGAGGAATTTGCTCGCACCGTGCTGGAGAGCAGCCCCGATTGCGTTAAGGTTCTCGACGCCGACGGGCGGCTCGTGACGATGAACGGCAGCGGTCTGTGTTTGCTGGAGATCGACGATTTTCTCGATTTCTGCGGCAAAGACTGGGAGGCGCTTTGGCCCGAGGAAGGCCGCGGGCGCATTGCCGAAGCCGTAACGGCGGCGCTTCGTGGATCGATCGACCGCTTCCAGGCCTTTAGCCCGACCGCAAAGGGCACCCCGAAATGGTGGGATGTAATTGTCGCACCCGTGAGGGACGACCAAGGCCGCGTAACACGGCTCGTATCCGTTTCTCGTGACATCACCGAGGCCAAGCGTGTTGAGGAATCGCTGCGCGAGAGTGAATCGCGGTTTGCAACGGCATTTAACTCAAGCCCGCAGGCTATCACCATAACTTCGCTGGAAACCGGGAAAATCCTCGAGGCGAACGAAACTTTTGTAAAAATGACCGGGTATAGTCGTGAGGAAGCGGTTGGCCGCTCGACCGACGAACTTGGGCTCTGGAAAAGTGGCGCAGACCGTAACGCGGAACTCGCGGCCGTTACGAGGGAAACCCGCATTAGTAACCGCGAATACAGTTTCCGGATGCGGGACGGTTCGGAGATTACCGGGCTGCTGTCGGCTGAGACAATCGAGATCGGGGGCGAGCCGTGCGCGTTGACCGTCATTCAGGACATCACCGAGCGCAAGGCGGCCGAAGAGGCGTTGCGCGCTTCCGAGGAGCGGCGTCATCTGGCCCAGGACGCGGGCAACGTTGGCATATTTGACTGGGATATTGTGGCCGACAAAACATATTGGTCGGAGACAATGTGGGCGTTTTACGGCGAGGTCAAACGCGACATCAACCCGGACGAGAAATTCTGGAGCGATCATATTCACGGGACCGACCGCGAGCGGGTGAAATCGAATATTCGCCAGGCGGTCAGCTCGGGCAGCGATAAATTCGCCGATGAGTATCGAATACTGCGTACCGACGGGACCCTCAGATGGATCGAGGCTGTTGCAAGAATTTCCCGTGACGCAAATGGCGTCGCGACACGCATGTATGGCGTAAATCTTGACATTACTCATAGAAAAGAGGCTGAGGAGATGATCAAGCGAAGCGAGTATCAGCTCAGGACGGTAACGGATACCGTGCCGGCCCTGATTTCATACATTGACAACTCAGAGCGTTACCGGTTCGTCAATCAAAAATACATCGACTGGTTTGGAAAGCCTAGAGAGAAGATTATCGGCAAAACGATCTCTGAGATAGCGGGTGCCCAGGCGTACCGCGCGGTAAAGCCGCGAATCGAGAAAGTTCTGGCGGGAAAGGAATGCACATTCGAGGATGAGCTGCCGCTCAAGGGCGTGGGCACCCGGTTTGTACGCGTTTCATATTCGCCGGATGTAGGGGTCGATGGCCGGGTTAACGGGTTTTACGCGCTGATAAGCGATCAGACTGATATCAAACGTTCGCAGGACCTGCTTCGCTCAACCGAAGAGCGGATCGGTCTTATCATGGAGACTCTCACCGATTACGCCATTTTCTCTACCGACAGCGAAGGCCGGGTCGAGAGCTGGAACCGCGGCGCGGAAAGTATTTTTGGATATTCTCACGCAGAAATTGCGGGCCTGAGCTGTGAGATGCTATTCGCGCCGGAAGATGTCGCACGGGGTATACCCGTTAGGGCAATGCGGACCGCCCGGCAAAAAGGCCGCGCCCGCGACGAGCGTTGGCATGTAAGAAAGGATGGCAGCCGTTTCTTTGCGAGCGGTGTGCTGATGCCGCTGTACGTCGGCGGGGCCCTGACCGGATATGCGACGGTGGCGAGCGATCTGACGGAAAAGCAACGCCGCGCCGACGAGCTGCAGATGGCGCACGATAAGCTGGAGGTTCGCGTCGTTGAACGTACAAAGGAATTGGCGGAAACCAACATTGCATTGCTTCAGGAAATGGAGGAACGCGAGGTCGCGGAAAAGCAGCGGATCGATTTGCTTCGGCGCCTTGTGTCGAGTCAGGAATCCGAGCGGCGGCGTATCGCTCGCGATATTCATGATACGCTGGGGCAGCGATTGACGGCTTTAAGATTAAAGATTGCCTCGCTCAGGGAGGCGGCAGACGCCAACAAAGAGTTTGCCTCACGGGTAGAGCGACTCCAGGAGATCTCGGAGCGTCTTGACTCGGAAGTCAGTTTTATGGCATGGGAGATGCGTCCAAGCGCCCTCGACGACCTGGGTCTGGCCGAGGCGGTCGGCGCATTTATCAGCGAATGGTCGAAACACCACGAGATCCCGGCTGATTTTCATTCCGCCAGGCTGCCGCACGATCTGGTGAATCGAGAGACGGAAACACATCTGTACCGGATAACCCAGGAAGCTCTCAATAATATTGCAAAGCACTCCGGCGCAAAAAACGTCAGCGTACTGATTGAGCGGAGGGAGGGCAATTTGATTTTAATTGTCGAGGATGATGGAAAAGGTTTCGATCCGGCCAAATTACCGCCGCCCATCGAATCGGGCAAGGGCCTGGGTTTGCTCGGAATGTCCGAGCGGGCGACGCTGATGGGCGGCAATGTCGAGATAGAATCCGCCCCCGGAAAGGGCACAACAATTTACGCGCGAGTTCCTTTTTTTAATGATGGGACAGATATTGCCGAGCGGGCTTCGGCAAAGATGATCTGAACAGTCTAGTGACGATATGAGCGAAAAACTGCGAATCCTGCTTGCCGAAGACCACGAGACGGTGCGTGAGGGAATTAAGCTGCTGGTTAATTCCCAACCCGACATGGAGGTGATCGGCGAGGCCGGCGATGGTGAGATCGCGATCAAAATGGCGGCCGATCTGCGCCCCGATCTCCTCTTGATGGATATCTCGATGCCCACGATGAATGGATTAAGAGCCACCAAACGGCTTCGCGCAATTTCGTCCACCATCAAGATATTGACTCTAACCAGGCACACCGACGACGGCTATCTGCAACAAATTATCGGAGCCGGAGCAAATGGATACGTCCTCAAACAGAGTGCTCCAACCGAACTGATAACGGCGATCCGAGCCGTCTGCGCCGGCAATGCCTACCTCGACCCGGCCTTAACGCGTAAAGTAATGGGCGGCTACGCAAGCCGTGCCGGCAGCCTGCGCGGCGAGGGCAAAGGCGACCTGACGGAGCGAGAAAACGAAGTCCTCCGTCTGATCGCATTTGGCTATAGCAATAAAGAGATAGGCGCACAACTCGACCTCAGCGTCAAAACCATTGAGGCCCACAAATCCAACGCCATGCGAAAACTCGGCATCGCCAGCCGAACCGACATTGTGCGGTACGCTATTCTGCAAAACTGGCTTCAGGATAATTAAAAATTAAGAATTAAAAATTAAGAATCAGGAGTTGTTTCCTGATTTTAATTCTTAATTTTTAGTTTTTAATTTTTAATTCCTCCCTGAGGCATAGGGTTTTTCCCTATTAAAATTTCCCATCTTCCCGATATTCCCGCTTTTTATTCTTCGGCATAATCTAATCATCGGTTAGGCAAGGGCGGTTTCTTCGCTAGTGATGGAGCGATAACATTCAGGGGGTCGCCTGGCCGATGATCAAGGGGGATGAGGAAGAAACTTTTGAATAAAAAGTTTCTTCCTCGTAACCATCTCAAACACTTTTATAATTCTCCCGCCAGCTTTTCAAACCTCTCGCCGATTACGGTTGAGACGGTTATATTTCGAATACAAGGGGAAATCGATATGACGTTCAGAGAAACAACTCATCAGGATTACAATCAGGACCATTCTGCGTGGGATACCGACGGCGGGGTATTTGGAAATTCCGGCGCGGAGCGTATCGCTTCGGTTCGTCGAGCCTCACAAAAATCACTGCTTGCGACGGACGGTTCGCGCAACTTGATTCTCAAGTCGCTGTCGGTGGAAATGTCACGAATATTGGCGCCGTCATTAAGACAGGTCGTGCTTACAAAAGAACAGTTTTTATATCATGAAGACGACCGTCTGGACTATGTCTATTTCCCGGACACGGCTGTTGTCTCGGAATTCAAAATTCTTGAGGATGGCCGGATGGTAGAGATAGCGGTCACGGGCAAGGAAGGAGCTATCGGGCTGTCGTCGATGTTGTCGGAATCGCACCGGGCGCCGAATTGCGTACAGGTTTCGCAGGCTGGAACGGCCAAACGGCTTGACGCCATAACATTTGAAAAGCTGCTGCGCTCGAACGAGAAGCTTCGCATGGGCCTGAGCCGCTTTGTCGATCTTTACATTAAACAGATTTCGCAGAAAGCGATCTGCAATATGTATCACTCTGTAAAAGAAAGGCTTTGCACATGGCTGTTGATGCTGCAGGATCGCTGCGGACGGAGCACGCTGACGCTGACGCACGAACAGATCGCCCGCACATTGGGCGTCTATCGACCGAGCATTACATGCATCGCACAGGAATTGCGAACATCCAAACTCATCAGCTATTCACGAGGCGGCATATCGATCCGCGACCGGCAAAAGGTAGAACAGTCGGCATGCACCTGCTATATGGAATTAGCGACTTAATCAATTCAAAATTGCCGGAAGTTATGATTAACAACTCTTGAATTCTTATTTTTTCATCTGTTCAGGGCACCTTGCTCTGACCGATCTGGCGGGGGGCCAATCACACCTCGGACATCCACTAATATGTTCATCAGGCGCCCCGCCAATCCCAATTTTTATCAGGAGAATATTGAATGTCGAAGGACGTAATACATCGCGATGGCGAAGATGTTGTTGTGAGAGAAGACACGGCGAAGGCATTTCGCGGCGTCAATTGGGCGCTGATGTCGATCGGCGTTTTTGTTTTGGTGGCGGCCGTGTTGCTGGTGATACTTTTCACCCGCGCAGCCAGCGACGGCAAAATTGAGAGCCCGGCGCAGGCCGCAAACGCGAACACGCGTTAGCCGGGCGTTTACTAATTGATTAAATCTACAAGATAGGGAGAATTTTTTATGCTTTGGACAATCGTTTTGATATTGCTCGTTTTGTGGGCACTCGGGTTCGGATTCGGCGGCGCGTCGGTGGGGAGCCTCATCCATATTTTACTCGTCGTCGCTGTTGTTGTTGTAATACTTCAACTGGTCAGGGGTCGTAGGGTCTAGATCATTACTGTTGATATTTTACGATGGAAAGGGCTATTCGATAATCCTTTCCATTTATTCCGTTTTCATCTAATTAAAAGCAGCCGGCCGCAATTGAGCGGACCGGCTGTTTTCTTTCTTCCGATTTTGATGCGGTTAAGCGTTACCTTACACCCACAGCCGCGGGGGCCGTAGCGGTAATTGTAAATTGCGAACCGGCGGCAAGTTCCAGGTTGTCCCTTCCCTGTAAAACCACCGTTCCCGCGCCCGCACCGGCACCGACTCCGGCACCGATTGCCGCTCCCGAGCCTCCGCCGGCAATGGCCCCGATGATTGCTCCGAGGGCCGCGCCCAGCCCGGCACGTTTTACCGTCTTTGTCGTCTGGCTGTCGTCGCGGACGGCGCCTTCGTTGTTAACGCTCACAACTTCGCCATTAGCATGGCGAACCTGATCGACAATTCCGGCAAAGGTATAACTGCGACCGTCACGCATTCTAATAGTGTCGAAGGTCAAATACATAATAGCCATTCCCTATACAACACCCGATTTATCAGCGACTACGCGGCCTTCGATCACCGCGCCGCGGTATTGTGACGGCGAAGTAACGGTCATTGAAAATCTATCACCATTCTGCGACACCTTTGTCGAAAGCGGCGTATCGAGAGTGGCCACGATTCCAGTGTTGTTAGGAATAATAAACCCACCCGCAACCGGTTGGTCGCCGGTGTTGGGAGGAATGTCGGCCGTAATGTTCCACTGCGGCGATTGGCCTGTCTTGTCGTAAACGCTCATCACCGTCACCTGGTCGTTCTGATTCTCGAGATAAACGCGACGCGTGACGCGGAGCTGGCCGTTATTCGTCGGCATAAAGCTAACGTAATAATCGTTTGTCCGGTCGCCCTCGTAATTTATCGTCACATCGCGGTTTGTTGCCGTAACGCTTGTGCGAACCGTACGTCCGTTCGCCGAGGTTTCGCTCCGGGCAACTCCATCGGCGTCAAGCGTCACCCTGGACGCGTTGGCCGAGGAAAGCATCACCTGTTGGCCGCGTTTTTCGATCGACAACGTTTCGGGCGAGAGCAGGCGGCGTTCAAGCGTACGACGCAGGCGCTCTTGTTGGTTTTCGTTATAGTTAGCATTAACGATCGCCCGGTCGATGACCGTCGTCAGATCGTCGCTCTGCGCCTTGTTAAGCCTGTATGTTCCTGTCAGGCGAGCGTCAAAACCGCCAAACTGCGGTTCGGGCACGACCGTTGTGTTCCAATTCGAAGCCACGCGGTAATAGCCCGCAAGCGTGTCGAGATCGGCACGGATTTGATTCCACGAATTCTGAGCCGACGTCGGCAAGCGATTGTTTCGCACAAAATTGTTGACGCCAACGGCCCTGTTTAAAACTTCCTGCACATCGGCGGTCGTCGAGCGGCGCGAGGTAAAGTTGCTTCGCAGCGTATCCGTCGCGGTTTCAAACTTCGCAATCATCGCATTTATCGAATCTTCGCGATTAGTGCCGTCAACCGGGCTGCGATCCAACCGGCGGTCAATCTGCCGTTGCAATGTATTTGTCGTGGTTTCGATCCGCGTCAAAAGGTCGCGAAGCTGTGTATCGCTGACGTTATAGACATTCTGCCCGACGGTTGGAGAAATAACGGGCGCGTTCCAATTCGAGCTGACGCGATAATAGCCGCCAAGTGTATTCAGATCGGTCCGAAGCAGGGTCCACTGGTTTTGAGCCAAAAGAGAGACCCGATTGTTTCGCATAAAGGCGTTTACGAATACAGCCCGATTCAACACTTCTTGAACATCTTCGGACGTCGATTGCCGCGACGAGAAATTATTTCTGAGGCTGTCGGTCGCGGTTTCGTAGTTAGCGATCAAATTGTTGATCGAGTCCTCACGATCCGTCCCATCGATGTTGCTTCGATCAAGCGAGCGGTCGATCTCGTTCCTAAAGGCGTTCGAACGAGTCTCAATGCGATCCAAAAGCGTCTGGACCTGACGATCAGTCACACGGTAAGCACGTATCTGAGCATTTGCCGCCGTGCTCAGAGTGAGCACCAAGCCGATAAGTGAAAAAATAGTAAAGTTTTTAAGTCTTGCGTTCATAATATGTCCCCCTCGGACTTCTGTTGTTCTTTTATATAAGGTGCCGTAGCGGCTTAATTAAGATGGTCGGTTCGTTTGAGGCGTTGTAGAAAATCGCCGACAGCCGAGGAGAGCTCAAACGTCTTGCCTTATCTTTGCGACTTCGCGGATTTGCGGGAAAATTCTCTCCCGCAAAGGAGCAAAGCCGCAAAGAAAATTTTTGGGTTACACGATATTCGACGATCTTCGGCCCGTACCCGAATGCTTCTGACCCGTTTGCGACTCAATATCGAGAATCTTTCCATTTACCAGGTCGGCCGCCGTTTCGACCGCACCTTCAACCTGATCCTGTGCCGCGGACAGTTTGCCCGCCGCGAAATCGAATACCTGGTCAGACTTTTCCTTCGCCGTTTGATAGAGATCCGACGTTTTTTGCTTCAGGTTAGAGGCAATGTCCAGCGTTTCGCCATATTTTTTCTTTGTGATATCCGAGATTTCCCCGCGCAGCTCGCTGCCTGTTTTCGGTGCGAATAATAACGCGATCGCCGCGCCGATTCCGCCGCCGACAAGCAGGTATAACAGACCATTGCGAACCCCGGTAGAAGCACCGAGATTCCCGTCGCCGTATTGTTCAGATTTAGAATTTGTCATATTGAATTACTCCTTGAATATTGCCAAAATCCGTCGCGGATCAGGACTGAGCATCATTATCATTGATGCCCAGCGATTATACTGTCCGCCAGCATACCGACCGCAGCCGACGCATAGATTAGTTGGTATTTAGTATATGGTCCGGTTTGACGTCGTCTTACAATCGACAGCCAACGCGGTGCCGATTGGGCTTTTTTGTTTTCTACTTCATGCGTTTCTAAATGAAGGAATGGCTTGGAACAAGTGGAGCCGGTGATAAGACTCGAACTTACGACCTGATGATTACAAATGAACTGCACTAAGTAAATATCCGCTTTGTAAACAAAGGCCCCCGATACTTCCACAGCCAATAAATAATGGCATAATAGCAAATTCTGTATTTGCATTGCGTTTCTCAATTTGTCATAATTTATCACAGAAGCTAGTCCAACACAGTCCAACATTTAGTCCAACAAATTTCTCCAGAGAGGAAATCTATGAAAATCAATCAATCGATCTTTAATCGCGGTAAGAAAGGCGGCGATACTGGCCGGATCGGCAAGACTTGGACGCTCCGGCTTATCAACGTTGACGAACACGGCAACTCGACGAGTAAAACTTGGCAATACGCGACCAAACAAGACGCGAAAGATGATATTGAGAAACGCAAGGCGGAGTTAATCGCATTTGTCGAAACTAAGGGACTCGATCTTGGCGATATTAAGACCTTCAGACAGTGGGCGGACTACGCGAAGGCGGATTTTTACCGACCGGCGGTCATAAAAGAAGGCCGGAAGGTTGCCGGAATCAAAGCTCACAGACAAACGCATATTCTGATCAATCAACTGGTTGAGTGTTTCGGGGACAAACCGCTAGCCAAATTCTCGAAATACGATCTCGACCGTTACAAGGTTTGGCGATTGGAGCAAGGGGATAGACGCGGAGAAAAGGGCAAGCTGGACGCAAAGGAAAGGAACGCGGTTAAAATCTCGACGGCTAACCGCGGCCTTGCGATCCTAAAGCATTTGTTGAATGAAGCTCACGAAACCGGACTTATATCCAGGAACGTAACTAAAGGCTCAAAGGCTATCGACGCGGACGCGGAAACGGCCGGGACCCGGACGCTAACGGATGCCGAAGAAATGCGTTTGCTGGCGTGTTGCTCCGGTACGCGAGCGGTCACCTACAAGCGCAAGGGAAAGATCGTTACCGCGACCGTAAAGGCCGACAATCCGCATTTGAAGGCGGCTATCTTGCTTGGCCTGGATTCTGGAATGAGACGCGGCGAAATTCTAAAGCTCGAATGGAAAGAGATGGACTTTGAGGCGGGCATTATCAAGATTCTCGGTACACATACCAAGACGCAAAGGACGCGATCCGTACCAATGACCAGCCGGACAAAAGCAGAACTGTTAGCACTTCCGAACTTTGGAGAATGCGGAAAGGTTTTTCCGTTCAGCGATTTCAAGCGATCATGGGCGTCGGCGGTGAGGGTTGCGAATATTGACGGTGAACTTCTTGTCGCGCCGCG
>JANPCJ010000277.1:0-13674 GCA_031430895.1 Chloracidobacterium sp.
CCCGAAGGAGATATATTTTCAGATGAAAGAATCGGCTGAAATTTTCCATTTAAAACCGATCTTACTCTTCAAGCTAGAAACAAAGCAGAAACTTCCAACGCCAGAATTGATATGGGTTAAGGGTAAATATAAAGGCTTGAAACGAAAATATTACGCGAAATGCAAATTTTGCGGCACGTTGAAATAATCTCACCGCGGCTCTGAACGATCTCGCAAAGCTTTCCCCGCTTACCAAGCAATCCCTGGTCACAAGTGTTTGTGAAGTAATAAACTGAGTTTATCCGTCTACACCGCAAGCGCACGTATTTATTTCCCTGACAACGGTATGGTCTCCGGCATAGATGTGGGTTGTACACGGCATACACGGGTCAAAGCTGCGCAGCGTTCTCAACAAGTCGATGCCTTTGTAATTTTCCGGTTTGTCGAATTCTTCGAGAATCGGCGTGTTGAGCACGGCTTCCTCGTATGGGCCGGGTTTGTCCCAGGCGTCCTGCGGCGAGGCGTTTATTGTCGAGGGCGTGATGATCTGGTAGTTAGTCACCAGGCCCTTGTCGAGTTCCATGTGGTGCGAAAGATAACCGCGTCCGGCGCCCCAGAATCCGACGCCGATGCGGTTTGTTTTCGGAATCTCGAACGGTGTGCTGACGTCGGTTTGCCCTTTCTTTAATAGATCCAGGCCTTTCATCCAATCATTCATTGCGGCAAGTGCCGTAAAAGGCAGAGCGTAGGCCCGAGCACGGTTTCGCTCAAACGTGTTCCAAACCTCGGGAATATGCCATTCGAGTTCCATTTCAGGCATGGCGGCTGCCGGCAGATTTAGTTTGAGACTATGGCCGGTCGATTCCATAAACGGATTGGGCCGCAATTTTTGGGCCATCGCCGTGTTATAAACACGGGTATAGGCACCGGCTTCGAATACCTGACGGTCCCAACGAGGGCTTGTCGCCCATGTGTATTTTTCACGCCAGTTTTGTCCTCCCGGACTTGGCAGCGTCTGTTTATTCCACGGATGAAAAGGCGACAGCGGTGCTCCCAACGGGTCGGTCGCATGCTGCATACCGTTGTTTTCGCCATTTGTCCACTCTTTATAAAACGAGTGTTCGATAAACTCTTCGATACCCAGATTGAGATTTTGCAGGTTTGTGGTGACGAGTTTTCCGTCAATGATCGCGCCCGGCGTCGCCCAGCGTTTCTCGCCCCATTCACCGCAGTTTTCGTATGTGGCGTCGTACGTATCGGGGTCGTCCCAGATGCCGAGGTCAACCATGTTCGTCGCCCGCATCCCGTTTTTCTTGTATTCGGGATTGGCTTCGTAGAAAAAGTTTGTAATGTCGTCCCAGATCGCGACGACCTTTTTCGAATAATCGAAGAATTGCTGAAGCCGTACATAGACCTCGTTAAAGACCTGAAGCGTAATGGTCGTACTGACGCCGCCTGGAACAAGCGTTTCGGGGTGCGGATATTTTCCGCCGATGACGACATAAGCCTCACGCGCAACGCGCGTCATATGAAGCGCTTCGAGATACAGTTTTCCCGAAAGCGGATTCATATCTGTCATAAGCTCGCCGAGGGTCGCATATCCATGAAACGCGGCGTTCGGGGCCTTTGTTCTGACCGCTTTATCCCACAGGCTGGGCGTCGTTGCTTTGACGATCATCTCCGAATAATCAGGCCCGGCAAGCAGAAAAAGATGAAGCGGGTGATCGTATAAAAATTCGAGCGAAAGCAGTAAATTTCGCACAATGATGCCAAGCGGCGGCGGCTTTATACCAAATGCCATTTCGATACCGAGAGCCGCAGTCGCCGAGTGGACGCCGCCGCAAACGCCGCAAGCACGGCTTGTGATAAAAATCGCATCACGCGGATCGCGGCCCTGCATAATGATCTCGTAACCGCGAAACAGCGTCGCCATCGAACGCGTCTCGATAAACTTCCGGTTCTCGAGATCCGCCACGCCGTGAAACGCAAGCGCTCCGGCAACGCGTGTGACCGGATCAAAATCAACGTCCTTTATGTAGCCGTTCCGAGTAAGAAGTTCGCGCACCGTGTCGTATGGCATCTGTTGGACTTCGCTGACAGACGTAATGACATTTTTTGTCGAATACGGGTCACGGATGCCGCCCTTTAGAAAGGGCTTTCCCGCAGCATCAAACTCAATCGGTAAATTTTTGAAGCACATAATTTTTTTGTTCTCACAAGTAAATCGAATTATTAGCCTGCCGGTCTCAATACGCTTACGGCATTGGCGGCCGCTTTGAGCCTTTGGCAACCAAGCCGCTTCCGGGTTTTGATGTACCGCTGTATTGCAATTTTTGATAGACATAGTGCATAGCCTGACTCGTCCACGACGGTTTTTTCGCCGCGCTCCAACCGCTCGGAATATGGCCGTCCTCTTCCCAGCGAGATTCCTGATTCTGAAACTGCATGGTCAATCGTCGCAGACGGCGAATAACCGCTCCCGATACACGCGATGAATTGGAAGAAACCGTCGATCCCGGAGGCGTCGCGTAAAACGGAGCGAATTTATCAGGGAAACCTGGCATCGTGCATCCGATACATATGCCGCCCGTGTTCATACAGCCACCCATGTGGTTGATCGCTCCGCGCTCTGCGATATTGCACTGCACGACCGGACCCCAACATCCGATTTCGACCAGGCATTCCCGATCACCGTAATTTTCGGCAAAAACGCCTTCCTCGTAAAAACCGGCGCGGACACATTTATTATGAACCGTATCCCTGAAAAGCCATGCGGGACGCCCGAGTTCGTCAAATTCAGGCAGCGGCCCTAAACCTTGCAGGAAAAGCAGGATCATCCCGACCGTTTCCGTAAAATTATCACCGACCGGTGAACAGCCCGGTATATTAACAACCGGCAAACCGGCCGTGCCGCGATAATCCTTGCCGAGAAAATCCATCACGCCCATCGCATTGGTCGGGTTACCGGCGGCGGCGGGAATCCCGCCCCACGTCGCACATGTGCCAACGGCAATGATGGCAGCAGCGTTCGGTGCGAGGCGTTTTAGCCATTCGGTTGTCGGAATCGGCCGACGTTTGTCGGTGCCCAAATTCTCGGCTCCGAGTGCCGACCAGTAACCGCCGTGTGCGGCGGCTATAGTTTCATCGGCGATTGAGCCTTCGTAGCAGACGACATACGGAGCGTCGAGCTCGCCGCGTTCGGCCATCTCGAAGTTGTGCATAAACGCGTCACCTGCTTCGACCGCGAGAGCCGGATGATGCAGAATCAGCTGCGGCAGACCAGCAATTTGTCCATTTAGCAGACCTTCGAGCGGAGGGTTGGTCGCACCCGCAACGGCAATTGTACAGCCGTCGCAACTCATACCCGCCAGCCAAAAAGCGTGAATTTTTGTCAGAGGCCCGAGCGAAAGTTTTTTTGACACAGCTAAGGTTTGCTTTCCCTGGACCAGTTCAATTGCTTCGTCAGCTGTGATTCCACTCGATACAGTCGGGTCGTCATACATAAGATTTAACCTCTCTAAAAAACGTTTCTAACAGTTCGGTTTTGACAGAAATTTACTTGCCGAAGAGTTATTCATCGGCACTCGCTCCCTTAATGTTGCGGCAAGCTTTTCAACTTCTCCGACCACCGGAGCGGTGGAATTAAAATCGTACAAAGATGTGCCTTCCAGATCGGCCTGCGTAACATTCGTGTCGAACGGAATTTTCGCAATGATCTCGAGCTCATTGTCGCGGCAAAAATCCGTCACCGCTTTTTCGTCCTCGGCGCTCCTATATTTGTTGACCACGGCATAAATATGGTTGATGCCGAGCCCGCGCGCGAGCGGCAGTGTGCGTCGAGCGGTTTCGAGCGAACGGTAGTACGGCTCGGTGACGATCAACAAAACATCGACATGGCGGACAGTGCCTCGGCTTAGGTGTTCAAGCGAGGCTTCCATGTCCATAACGGTCACGCTTTCCGCGTCGGAAACAATTTCTCCCATCAAGCTGCGCACGGCAGCGTGTGCAGAGCACAGTCAGCCAGCACCGGGATTCTCGACCTTGGTCCCGATTAACAAACGGATTCCGTCCACGCACGCGATTCCGTGCAGAGCGGCAATATTCTCAACCGAATCTTTTAAAACCATCCGCATTTTGCCGTCCGCATCTTCTACCCTTTCGACAATGCTGCGCGGGATCGAATGAGTCGCTTCGAGCGTTTCAGCTTTCAAACCAAGTGCCATTCCCAAATTCGGATTCGGATCGCCGTCAATAGCCAAAACAGGGAAGCCCTGTTTAGCAAATACACGAGCCAAGGTCGCCGAAATCGTCGTCTTGCCCGAACCACCTTTTCCGCTGATACCAATTTTCATAATTTCCTGTCAGAACCACCTGCGGTAGCGGGTGGTTTAACTAATTATTTGATTCGTTCGCTAATGTTTCCAATTCTCAACTTCAACCACCCGCTACCGCAGGTGGTTCTGACTATTTAACGCCCAAAGCTCCGGCGATATTCCCCAAATGCCGGTCGGCGCTGGTTAAACTACCGCCAACCGCCTCAAAACCTCCGACGACCGGAGCCAGCGAGCCGTTGATACCGTCGATGCATTCCGGCAGCGGCGATGTTTCTACGTCAATTGCCCGGACACCGTAGGCGATCTTATCCAGACTGGAGCCGATGCCTTCGAGCGCCAAAGCGATATTGAACAAGCCAATGCCGAGAGCGATTAGCAGAACGGCAGCGGCGAGGATCGTTAAAATTGTAAGCAGCAAAACTGTATCCATTATTTTTGCCCTCCGCCCACAAATGCCGACACGGCGGCCAGCTTTTTATCCATCGCGTCGGCGACGTTTACTATCGGCACGGCATTTGTTAGGAGCGCGGCGGCAACATCGTTTGTCGCCCCGAGATTTGCGAGCGCCGAGGTGTTTCCAACGATCCCGACCGCTGCTGGCAATGTCCTGCCCGCTAAGGAGTTAATTTTCCTGGCTGCCCGAATGACACGAAGAAGGAGCGAAACATCAATGAGCGTCACGATTAGTGCGATGACAATCCCGGCTGTCCACGCGATTTTAACCGCAGTGGCTGTTTCCGGCGTTAGTTCGATCAAAAACATATTTCACCTCGCTAAAATTATACTTTTACCGCGACCGCATCGAGCGTCTCCTGTAAGTGCGTTTCCGCCGATACAAAGCTCGATTCCGCGACCATCAGTCCGCCCGCAAGATCGCTAAGCCCGCCGTTAAGTTTCGCAATACCCGCATTGAGCGGTGCTGTATTCTGTTCGACCTGTTTCAGTCCTCCGTCAATCGCAGCAAGTCCTTTAGCAACGCTCCAAAGCGTCGCCAGAATCGTGATCAGACCGACGGCCAGCGTCAGCACCAAAATTACGGCGTAAATTATCGTTGCCCAGATAAGAAGTTCCATATTTACGCTCCTTTGGTGAGGGCCTTGGCGAGTGTCGTCAGCTTATTGTCAATCCCCGTGGCGACACCGGCGATCGACTGTGCCGTTTTGAGAATATCACCGGCCACGACATTCGTGTCCTTTAACATCCATATCGAAACCGTGTTACCGGCGATATTTTTGCCCGCAAGCCAAATCTCTTTGGCGTGATAATCAATCTTGCGTGCGGTTAAAACGATCAGGATCAACAATACCGCGACAATCAAAACCACAACTGTTCCGACAATTAGTGAGTATGTCCAAATAGTAATCGAATCCATAGTATTCCTCCAAATAATTGGCAAATCACTGGCGCGAGGCAAATCTTGATAACGAAAAAAGGCTGCTGCGCAAACTCTTGCCTTCCGCCGTCAGCGTGTACTCAACACGCGGTGGGATTTCAGAATATGTTTTGCGTTGAATGATGCCGACACGTTCAAGTTCGGCTAATCTCGCAGATAGGGTCGACGAACTCATATCATCCATCGCAGTTCTCAAATCTCTAAATCGAACGCTTCCGTTTTCCTCAATGTGGGTGAGCAATCTGACCGCATACTTGCGTCCGATGATTTGAACCAATCCGGTTGCCGTGCACATGCATTCCAGATGTACAACCGATGCTGCCTCAGCACACCCGCACGCATTCTCTTTCATGGAATTCAAGACCGAACGGTTCATTTTTTCAAATTCAATTTAAGTTGATATACGTACGCAATAATATACCTTTTCCTCCAATTGCAAAAGGAAAACCTGGGCATATCAGGCTACGTTTTATTCAACAAAAGCCTCGTCAACCGGTGGGTAATCTCCAAAGAAGTTCCAGTCAACACCTGGCGAAAAGTTAAACAATGAACTTTAAAGCGTTATGAAATACAAATGCTTCGATTTATCGAACTTGATCCGTGCATTCCGGCAAAGGTGTGCGGCCCGCGCTACGAGCGTCGCTGATTTATTTTTCGTTCCTTAAATGTTTTTGGAAAAGTTGACGAAATCTTAAAGTCAGGAGGAAAATGCGATATTCGCAGAACCGTCGAACAGGTTACAAGAATTTCATGAGTCACGTGGCCTGGTTATTGGTAATGGCATTTGGGAGCGCTGAAATCTCCGCGGGAAAGAAAAGGAAGTCGGCGGGTGAATTAAGTCGCTCGTTAGGGGGAGAAGACTGCATTCAGACACGTGTCAAAAAGATTTTCCGGTACCAGAGCGAAAGAACTATCGGGACCTGGATGCAGAATTCGGCGGATTTGTCTTTGAAAAACGCGATTTTTATGTTAACCTTCCCGACACACTCGAAATAGATGCGCTCATGCTCTCAAACGACGCAAAAGTTATAGCCTCGTCAATGGGAACATCGTCGAAACGCAGGGGTTTGGAATCGTCTGATCGGGACGCGGTCAGTTTGCTACCTATTCCGATTGTCCAGAGATAGAGGATCTTTTGGATCGGCTCAGAACATATCGATCAACGAACATGCGAGATCGATAAACTCACAGCGGTATTTCGTTTCGAGGAGGTTTTATGAATTACTATATCTATAAAAATGATCAGAATCTGGGTCCCATGCCGGAAAGCGATGTCGCGCAGGGCCTAAGAAACGGACGCTTCCTAACTAACGATCTTGGGTGCCGGGTTGGCGAGAGCGAGTGGAAAGATTTGAGTTTCTTCTTTCCTCTTGAGACATCCGCTCCGGTTAATAGTTTACCCAGGCTGGAACAACCAACCCCGCCAGTTCGTAATCCCGTCCACTCACAGCCTTGGCAAAATTCTCAACCGCCGATGGTGGTTTACGAACCGCCTTCCGCTCATAGCATGGGAGGAATGTCGGATGTTGGAAAGTTAATGTTGTTCGAATCAGGAAAAAAATCAACCACAACCGCCGTACTTTTGTGTATTTTTCTCGGGGCTTTGGGCGTTCATAGATTTTATCTCGGTCATTCGGGGAGCGGGGCGGCGATGCTTATTATGTGGTTTTGTTCAATACTGCTAATGTTCGTCTTTATTGGATTTCTCACCATCTGGATCACGCCTATATGGGCGTTTGTCGATCTTTTTCTTATTTCAGGCATGGTAAAACAACATAATGATCAACTTGCCATGAGGTTAGGGGTTTTTAACTGAATGAAGGTTGGTTCCAAGGCGGATTTCAAACCGCCATTTTTCCGGGAGCTTAATTTCGGCGTTGGCCGGATTGGCGAAACAACTCTTTACGCGATGATCAGAAAGATTTGGGTAACCATTATCTGCGCTGTTTGCATTCCGTTGGCCGGATGCGGGGGAGTTGTGGCTCCAAAATGGGACCTCTGCAAGCCAACGAGAATCGAATCTGCAGCTCAATCAGTTAAAGCAACGGATAGCCTCGTTGTTTACCTGGATACGAGTGCCAGCATGGCCGGGTATCTATCACCCAATGGAAAGACAGCGTTTGCGGTTTCGCCCGACGGCAACACCATCTTTAGCAAGACGCTGCTTGAATTGCGAAATGTGGTTACCACCATGAGTCCCTTGCCGCAGGTTGTCGTCAGGCGCGTTGACACCAGTGTTTCGGCTCCGTCATTCGGCGATCTGGAATTGTCTCAAAGTTCCCAAAATCGGGGAATTTTCAATGGAAAAGAAACTAACCTGGCCGGGGCGATGAAATCATTTTCCGAACCACTTGATAAAGATTCCGCCGATCAGGCCGTGCCCCGATTTCACATTCTGGTGACCGATGGAGTTCAGTCATCGGAAAAGAGCGACACCAATCTATCTTGTGATAAAGGCTCGGATTCCACCTGCGTAAAGAGAAAATTGTTGGATTTGGTTGCCGCGGGCTGGGGCGGCGCCATTATCGGAATGCGAAGCGAGTTTGCGGGGAAAGTGTATTCCGAAATATCTAAAAAAGTGATTCCTTATAACTCCGGCAAGGAGGCAAAGAAGTTCCGGCCGTTTTATTTATATGTATTTTCACCCGATCGGTCGGCCCTTGAAACATTGGTCGGATCACTAAATCAAAGGTTGTCCCCGCTTGTCGAAGCCGGTGCGTACCGGGAATTCGGACTGACGACAAATTTCTCATCGGGCCTACCCTCCGTAGAAATTTTGAAGGAGAAATCGTCGGGTGAATTGCTGAACATTCGAAACGAAAAACCCAAAGATGACCAAATGCCGCGCATCGAGGCTAAGGCTTCGGTAAATACGGATCGAAAGGGCTTGCAGAAGTTTGTTTTGGTGGTCAAACCGACCTGGTCCGCACGTGCCAACAGCGCAGGTTCTGCGGGCGAATTGGCCCAACTGGTCAAGTGGGAGATGCAGCCGATCTATCCTGAACAGGAAGACCCAAAACACCGTTACCCGATTCTCAAGCCCCCTAAGGCGGAGACCGTGGATGGCAACATCGAACTGACGTTTGAAACCGGGTGGGAAAAGGAAAGCGGTGATCTCGATTGGCGGATGTATCGGGTCATCGGAACGCTTGACGTCGAGAAAGTTGCGCCTCGCTGGGTGTCGGATTGGACGACTAATTTAGATACAACAGCCGAAACGGCGAACAAAACGCTAAATTTTGAAAGTTCGGTCGCTAATCTTTGGAAAAACCCGGTTCTTCTGAATTATCCGGTGGCCGAATTTTGTATACGTGTCGGTGCGAAATAGAGAGGATTTATGAGACTTATTGCCTTGTTGCTTGAAAATGATTTTCTCAGGATGCTCTTCGCAGCCGCGGATGATGAGCCGGACACTGCCGTTTCGTGGATGACCACTCTGATAGTGACGGCGGCGTTGGCGGCCGGGCTAATCTTTGCATTCAAGGGGCTGCGAAAGTATCTGGCGGATATTGCAAAGCGGAAAATCTGGACCCGGGGTCAAACCTGGTTGATGATCTTCGTTGGTCTTTTCCCCATATTTTTTGCGCTTTTGGCAATTTGGTATCTTAACCGCGACTATTTGACTTTCGTTCAGATCGGCGAACTATTTACGGGAACGCTGTTTGCTTGGATCATTTACCTGGTCTTGGTGATTTTGGGGCATTTGGTCAGCCCATGGCGGCGTGAGCTTGTCTAAGGAAACTAATAATGAAGCATGTATTTATTGCCATTGGCGGCAGCGGTACGAAGGTTGCGGAAGCGTTGGTCAGGCTGCTGGCGGTCGGGTTTCCGACACGCAGGGACGAAGGCGGGAATGCGACGAGCACGGGGGACAGCTTACAGATTTGGCGGGTTGATCCGGACAGGAGTTCAGGGGCGTCGGACGATCTGAATCAGGCTCTACAGGATTACCGCAGGATTCAGAGCTGCCTGAGCGATAACAATGCAACGCGTTCACTTGCCCATAGCAATTGGGCGATGGATATCGAAACCAATGTCAGGCACCTTGACCCGCTTGATCTGCCGCAGGAGGGCGAGCAGGACAATGTGGTCAAGACGCTCCGCGGTGTTCTCGATTCACGTCACAATCGAAGCGGCCAGAGCGTGACATCGTCAGGAACTTTGCTTGCACCGTTTTATGAAAAGAAGGATCTTGACGTTCAGATCGATCGCGGCTTTTACCAGAAGCCATTTATCGGCTCGGCCGTAATGTCAATCTTTTCCAAATCGCTCGAAGATGACGCGACACCCGGCGGACGCGCCGCGGGTTTGACGGCTTTTAGCAACACACCGACAAATTTCTTTTTATGCGGCAGCCTTCATGGCGGTACGGGTGCATGCGGAGTTCCGGTGATCGCGAATTTTTTGAAAACTCGTAAAGATCAAAATACCGGATGGGGATGGCGAATCGGCGGCTGTCTGCTTGCCCCATATGTAACTCCGCCAAATCCACCGTTCAATTCGCTCGAGGATGGCAGCCAGTTTAACGAGAACGATGTCGGCCACTATATTGAACGATATGGAAACGAGCCTGCTTTCGCGGGCATGACACCCGAGGAAAAACAGGAATTGGTCAAACAGATTCTTCAGGGCTTCTACGCAGACCCTGAAGACATGGAAGCGCGGGCCAAACAGGGTCTCGCCTATTATCGCGATCACAGCGCCGACTATTTCGATGAGCTTTACCTGGTCGGCAAGCCGAACCCGAACAAACTGAAAGCCTGGAGCAATGGTGGGGCCACCCAACGCAATCCGTTAAATTCGGCGGAAATCGTATCTGCACTCTCGGCCTTGAATTTCTATGCACAGGCAAATACGGGAAATCAAAAATCATATGTTATTGGCAGTTCCACTTACGACATTCCGGCGGATGACATGCGTCTTAGCCATTTACCTTCGTACAAAGTGGGTGGATTCGAGATCGACGCTGAAAAGGTTTTCCTTGCTTCGGCACTGTTGCAGCACCTCGTGGTTCACCAGATCCCGTGGAAAAATGTTCGCGCATCGATCAAGGATTTTGAGTTATGCCGATTTTATGATGATAAGGAAGCTCGCGTTGGGATAGACGAGCCCAGTTTCACAGAGGCCCTCAGGTTGATAGCTCTTTCGTTGCAGCATTTGATCAGGGAAAATCATGAGCAGTTCCCGACCGGGTGGAATGGAAGAGATGCTCAGGAGATGTGGAAATATCTCGCCTCCGACGATATATCGATAAAGGACGTCGAGCAAAAGCTTGCCAAGAAATTGATGAGCAAAGAGGCGAAAGGGTTCGTTGCCCTCGGCAATTCGTCGGCTAAATTCACAACCCAGGAATTCGGGAAATGGTGTCCGGCGGGCGATCAGTTTACGCGCGGCGACTATTTACGCCACGTATGGACGGAACTTTTTAACCGCTGCCAAACTCAGCTAGGCACCTGATGAAGGTGAGATAATATGTCAAAAGATTTTCTTAACGCCGGAATTTTGGGCGCAAATGTAAGCACGGCCGGTGGGCGAGGCTTTCGCGCGATCAATACCGATAATCTCCCGATTCCCGAATACGACCCCCGCTATTTTGAGACGTTTCCGACCGTATGGGCAAACGCCTATGCGTTCCGGAAAGAGATCGAAATGGGTTCGCCGACGGCTCTCGACGAATGGGTAACACTGTTTTTGCTCCATTATTTTGGCGTTCTTCACCTGGAGAATTTCGATCAGTTCAAACTTCAAAAAGAATTTGATAAGGATCTTTGGCTGGCGTTTGCCGGCACCTATCCGCGGAGCCGTGATGAGAGCGAACTTCAGTCAATTGGTATTCTGCAAACCTCGGGCTCGGGCTCGGACAGGGCCGTCGTGGGTGCCTATTACCCGCAGATCATCTTTTTCCCGAGTCGCGGACGTGAATCGTGGACGGCGAGCGAAAGCCTAAAACCCTATCTGGAAAACAACCACTTATCCTGGGCTAAAGCGTCTAGCTTACTACTGGAAAGTGACTATTACCGCGACGAATTTCACCTTCACCTGCGGGCGATCCCGAGCGTTCTGCCGCGACGCGAGCTGAAAGAGCGCCTTGAAGCGTTTTGTAATCAGACGTTTGGGGCGTTTTATGGCCAATTAAAAACGCTTTCGCCGCATCCGGGTGGTTGGGACACGCGAATTCCAAAGGTAATAGATCCCGCTGAGCTCCTGCGGGAATATCCGCTGCAGAAAACGAACAAAGACGGGGGGAAAACTTACTATTTACTCTCTGATCTGGACCTGAGTTATCAGCCCCCGTGGATGAAAACCAAGATATCGCCCGAGCTGCCCGCCCCGGTTGATTTCATGCGCAGCGGACCACAACAGATCACAGTCGAATTTGCCGGAAAAAAACATGTATGTGCACTGGACGAAGGCGATAAGATCGTATTGCTGAAAGATCTATTTCTCGCCCAGGCGCCATTTTTCTGTAAGGTGCCCCGCGAAACGGAATCGTTCGCAAACCGCGTGAGTTTCAAGCATGAGGTCGCTCTTCAGGACAACACCATTCGGCCGCAGGAAAAGGCGGTTTGTCTCGCCCCGCTGCAATACGTATTTTTCCAACATTTCCCGGAGATATTTCAGGAAATGAAGGCCGTCAGAGCCGAGCCAACACCGGACGGCGGAGTGCAATGGGGGTTTTCCGTCCTCGGTAAGGAGGTGCTTTGGCGAGCAAAACCCATTTTGCTGGCTAATCTTGCCAGCACCAACACGCTTTCGATCTACCCTCCAAAGATTTCCCCTCAATGGAAGCTATATGTAGCTCACGGAACGGGAAATAAGGAAACGAGTGGCCGATGGCAGCTGATTGACGAAAATGGATGGCTGGGACAGCAAATTGAACTCGAGGAGGAAGAATATATCAGTATTCTCCACCGCGAAGGCCAAGTACCGAATCGGCCCAAGGCCATGCTGTTTAGGGACGCGGCGGAAAAAGAACGCGGCGTAATGTTTCTGGCGGATTTTGATAATGTCGATCTGGACAGCGATCAAACCGCCACTTTAGCCGTCGATTTCGGCACAAGCAACACCTGCCTCGCGGTAAAGGCAAAAAGATCGGAGGTATTGGATTTCTCGCTGAGCCCACTTCCCATTTGGGGGCCGACGAGCCCGGCCGAGAACCCCGGCTTTGTTCCGAAGAAATGGGGAGGCAAGCGCGGTTTTTTCCCCACGATTTTGCTTTCGCGCCGTTATGACGACCGCCTTCCGTCCATCGAGCCGGAAAATCTATTGATTGAGCATCTGTTTAAGATCGATATTCCAAGTTTACACAAGGGCATCAACAATCGGTTTGCCGAGGGCGTGTATAACAAGGATTGGCGAACCCACAGCAACCTGAAATGGAGTACGGATACGCGCACACCCTGGCGATCTCTTTTTTTAGAACTTATCGTGCTCTACGCTCATGCCGAGGTGTTCTTTAACCGGAACGCGCGTTTGGAGGAATACATATTCACCTATCCTTTGGCCTTTTCTTCTGATTACGGTGATACCTACCACAACAAAGCGCAGGAGGCGATTCGCAAAGTTCGCCATTATTGCTACGGGGACGATCGGCTTGCCGACGTGCATTCGATGTATCACAAGGTTGACGAGAGCACGGCAATTGCCCGTTCGACCAATAGCGAAGGGATGCGCGGTCGTCTCGAAGTTTTTATCGATATTGGCGGCGGCACCGCCGATATGGCAATACGTCATCAAAACGAGTTTCAGGTTTTGGACAGTTTGAGAGTGGCGGGACGGTCCTTCTTCCAGTTTGCACGAAAGAACTTCGATCAGAATACGAAACTGCCCGGAGCGCTCGACTTTCGAAAGAATATGAGCCGCGTCATCCGCGGAAAGGCCGACGATCTCGACCTGACTTCGATCGAAAGCGATCTGGCCGACGATCTCGGTGCATTTTACGCAATTGAAGTCAACGAATTGGACGAG
>JANPCJ010000278.1:0-9319 GCA_031430895.1 Chloracidobacterium sp.
CAACGCCTCGGTCACATCTTCCGCCGCCAGCTTTTCCCGCTCGGTCACCAGATCGCGTTCGATAATCGCCAAAACGCTCCCAAGCCCGCCAAACCCGACGCAGCCGATCCGAAAGAATATAAGAAAAAGTTTGAACATAAATTTTAGCCTGTGCCGCCGATGTGACTTAACCGAATCTGTATCGGCACTTCCATTTTCTCCCGCGTCCCGCGCGAAAGCCAAATGGTTAATTGCCGCCGCATTTTGAGCCCCAGAAATCAGTCATTCGTCAAAACGAACACCGGTCAATAGCAAAGACCCCCGCCGGATAAAGCGCTCCGACGAGACTTCCGCCTGTTGCAATCATCATCGCCGTAAATCGAAACTTTTTCCAATAATATACGAAGCCAGAAACGCCGGATTGAACCGCATGTCTGCCAGACCGACGGAAGAGTGCGAGCGGCGCATGTTCTTCACAATTTTTTAATTCATATCGACCCTGATTAAAAATCAACGTCGAATTTCCCTTTAACCGAGGTTCCGAGGCTGTTGTAAAATTTGGAGTAATTCGGGCTTATCAGACTGTTTTGCACGTCACGCGGGTTAAAATGGTTTGTTAAATTAAACAGCACGACGCCGACGCGGATGCGTTTGTTATCGAAAAAGGGCAGCTTAAATCCTTTGGTTGCCTGCAAATCGAGCGATAGATATGTCGGGAACCGCCCCGCTCCGTTTCGCTTTCCAACAAAATTGAGCCGCTCATCGACCGCCGAAAAAGGAAAACCGGAGCGGATCTCGGCGAGCGGCGCGATACGCACTTCGTAAGGCAGATCAAACTGACCGTAAAGCAAAAAACGATGCGGAGCGTCGAACGGCAAGCTGCCATATTCGTTTGGGCGGGCGACAAAGATGGGCGTGTCGCCTAAAAATCTGTCGGCCGTGTTCAAATCACCACTGGCGCCGGAGAAAACATAGGACGCATTCCATTGCCCGAGTTTCGGTTTGTTGTAGGCGAGGATAAATTGCAGCTCGTCGTAGCGCGACCGCCCCTCGCTGCTCAAAAGAAGTTTACCTCCGTTTCCGCTTCCCCTCATTGGTTCGATAATTAAATCCCTTTTTGTAGTTCTTTCGAGAAACCCGACGCGGGCCGTTAAATCTTTTGTAATACCGCGGTCAATTTGCAGACTGTAACGGATGCTGCGCGGTGTGCGGAGCGGAGAGGCGATCTGATTGCCGAAAAAACGCGGCGCTTCGATCACGGTGATGCCGTCGGCGGCGTAGCTCGTGACAATGCGCTGCGGAATTTGTTCCGGCAAGCTGTTGTCTGGCTGGCGGTCAAAATATCCGGCATAAGACAACGAACGATCATAAAAAATTCCGACGCCGCCGCGAATAATGGTGCGCTCATTTCTGAGTGGCAAAAACAAAAACGAAAAACGCGGCGCGAGATTGTTCCGGCCCGTTACGCCGTCGCGGTCAAAGCGCAGACCGAGATCGAGCGTCAGTTTCGGGTTGACCGTCCATTTGTCCTGCGCGAAGGCGGCGAATTCGTTGTATCGGTAATCGAGCGGCGCGGCAGGCGTAAAATCAACGCGCTGCGCCAGTGTGTTGTTAAGGCGGCGAATAAAAATCGAGTTGTAGCGAAGCTGCCCGGCAATGCTTGTATGGTCGAACTCGAAGCCTGTCTTTATCGAATGCTCGCCGTGAAATTTCAGCGGGCGCGTGTAATAAGTTTCCTGCCACTGCAAACGGCGCGTGCGGCGGCGCGTGTCGGCGAAATAGCCGCCGCTGTTTGTTTCGGGCGCGACGTTGAACGGCTGATTCGATTTGGCGAAAACATCAACGTCGAATGTTTTATAGCTGATTTCCGACGATAAAAAAGAAGCGTCCTTAAAGACCGCCTGCTCGGAAACGGAAAAGAGCATTCCGCGCTGTTTGTAATTCGGAGTCGTCTGTGCGGGATTAAATGTGTCAAGACCCAAATTGCGAAACTTTTGGGGAAAGATCGCCGCGTTGAATTTTACGACATTGCTTTTATTGACATTCCAATCAATCTGCGTAAACGAGTTGAACCCTTCCTGCACGATGTTGTCATCGGGCTTTGGCCGGCTCGGCACGAAAATGCGCGAAAAGCGGTATTCAAACGATTGCAGAAAGAAAACTTTTTTCGGAATAACGGGACCGCTGAAAGTGACGCGCGGGCGGAACGAATCAATCTGCGTCGAAAAAATGTTATGAAAGGTCGGGAAAAACCGTGCGGCTGAAAATTTGAATTTATCGCCGCCGCCCCTTGTTTGCAGGTTGGTTACGCCGCCGGTGAACCTGCCGAATTCCGCCGAATACGGATTTTCTTCAATCTGCACGCTCTCGGCGGCTTCGAGCGGAATATCAAAGGCGAGTTTTCCGGTTACGGGGTCGGTGACATCCGCGCCGTTGACCGTGTAGCCGCTTTGCCCCGTGCGCGTTCCCTTCAGATAATCGTTGCCGTTTCCGTCGCGGATGCTGCCGGGCGTGAGTTGAATCGCATTCTGATAATTGTCGGTGCGAAGCGGCTGGGTTTTGAGAGTTTCCGAACGGACGATGTTTGAGGTCGCGGTTTCGGACGTGCTAAGCAGTCCTTCTTCGTCACGCACCGTTACCGATTCGCTGATCGTCGCCGTCAAATCAATATCAACCGCGAGAATCGCACCCGAGACCAGTTTGATTTCTTTGGTTACGCTCGCCAGTCCCGCGGCTTCAATCGTCAGGACATAATCGCCCGAAGGCAGGTTGTCGAAGATAAAGTCGCCCGAAGCATTTGAAACCGTTTTGATCGGCTGATCGGGCGTGGCTTTGTTAATCAAAGTCAATCTCGCACCTGCTATGACGGTCGGTTGTGCATTTGACGCGCCGAATGCCACCGCCCGCACCGTGCCTCTGATGCTCCCGGCATCGACAAAACCCGCTTGAACGGCGAATGGCGCTGGGCCGATCAGCAGAAATGCGCAGAGAAAAACACCCGTCAAAGAAATAAATATTCGGTACATCGGATTTAATTGAAATCTGCCTTTTTCGTCATTCAAAAGTTCCATGTAAGCGTTCCTCCATATGTGCGCGTAGCGGATCTGTCAGTGATGGTGCCTGCGATAAACAAAGCGTCCGATGACGTATCCGATTGCACTGCCGAGAAGCGCATCCGATAGGAAATGACTGCGTCCCGTGTAGCGCGACAAACTTACTGCGGTTGCCGCCGCGAACGCACCGTAACGGACGAGTGGTTTATCCTTATATTCGTAGGCAACGACCGTCGCCACCGACCAGGCGGTCGTCGCGTGTCCAGATGGAAACGAATTGCCGGTTGTGAAGAACCGTCCGCGCCCGTTATCTTTGTACGGGCGTTGACGCTGCGTTGTAAATTTAATCGCCCAGGTGACAATCCCCGAATCGATCAACGCCTCGGTCGCCAGCAATCCTGTTTCGCGCATTCGCCGGTTGCCGGTACTTCTGCCGATAATGTAAAGACCGGCGGCGACCCCGCCGGTCGCGTAAACTGAGCCGCCTGAGCTGAAGCCGCGGCTAACGGCGGGGAGGCCTCCGCCGCGACCGACAAACGCTGCGGTGCGCCGGTCGGTGGCAATCAGAGCCGCAGTCGAAAGTCCAAGCGGAACGAGCCATTTAGCGTCACGCCCGCTCAACCCGAAAGGCGATTTCCAAATAGCTTTCTGATCGCGCAGGATATTCTTAAAAAACTGCTTTTCGAGCGATGGCGTTGGCGCAGTTTGCGGTGTCGGCGACGCTTGCGGCATCGGCGTTGCGCCAGCCAGAGGCGACTGTGCCGAGCCGATTTTAGCAGCAGAGCAGACAACCGCAAAAAGCATTAGCCAAAGATAAAAACGGCGGATGGCGACGATTCTTAAATTCATATATTTAGTCCCCAATGTTTAGTGGCGCGTGTAGCGCGTGACGCTGAGCCGGAACTCGAAACGAAGTTCATTGAATGAACGGTTGACCGGCACAATCGCCACCGGACCGCGAACGCTGTTGCGGACGTATTCGACGTGAAAATTGGCGAGCTTTCGCGTGTTGGGCAGGTTGTAATTGATGCCTGCCCGAAACGCCTGCTGAAACGCGCTCCCGTTGATTGAATTCCGGCTCAGGCGCACGAAATCATAACGAATAAACGGGTCGAGGTCGCCGTATTTTTCGGTGTCGAAAATTGATAATTGCCCTTGAAAATACGCGCCGCCGACATTTGTATTGCTGCGCGAAAAGTTTGAAAACAAACCTTCGGTTTCGAGTGTGTATGGATGACTGCCGATTTTTGCCGTGTAAGTCGCGTCGCCTTCAAAAGAGAGTTTGTTCCCCGTCGCTTCAGCGGCGCCGAGCGATTCCCCGGCAATGGATGAGGAAAGCGTAAAGTTGCGATTCCGAATGTCTCGCGTGTGGTCAACGCCGAATCCGTAGGTTAATTTGCGACCGCTCTTTTCGTCGTTGACGCCCAGCACGGTGAGTTTGGCGGCGAGCGAATTGCCGATCGCGTAGCGGGAAACAGGCACGTTTAGCGAGCCGCGGTTATCCTGCGCCGAAACCGCCAGCGTTACTTTTGGCGACAACGCTTTCTGCACCTGTATGCCGAACTGCGTTCCAAAGCTGTTGACGCTGCCATGTTCTTCCAAAATCAGAGAGCGGTTTATCGTCGGCAGATTTCCCGACGATAGATTGTCTTCGCGTGAAATTATGTGCGTGTTTTCACCGATCAGAGCGCGGAACTTGCCCGCGTCCTCGGCATCCTGCACGGCGACGAAAAGGTTTTCAAAAATCTTGAATCGCGGGCGGTTGCGAAAAAAGTTTGAATCCGTAAAATCCACTTCATAGACAAACGCCGTCCGGTATTTTTTTGTAAAGCGCGGAAATTCTATCGCCACGCTCTGACGAACGCGGCGAAAGACGTTGCGCCCCTTGCCGGGGTCGATCAGGTATTCGGCGTAACCGGCGATCGCCGCCTTAAAATCTCCCCTGCGATAGACAAATCCCGCATCCGGATCATAGCTCCAGCCTTGTTTCGGTCTGTCGTCGCCGGTCTGCGTTGTCGAGCCGGTTTCAGCCGGTTTCGGCACCGTCGGCGGCGAAGCGGTCGGGCGCTGCGACACGATAAATGTGCTCGCGGTGACGATGAAAAATGTGATTTGTAAAATGTTTGAAATTACGGCGATAAAATGCTTCATATCTTAAATGTGTTATCGGTCAAAACTCACAACCGTGTTATCTGCGATTGCGGCGGCGGTGCAGGTTAAAATACATTGCTGGTCGGCTTCGAGCGATGTTAATGCTTCATGTTTCAGCATCATGACCCGCCCACTCAGGACCGTTGCTTTGCAACTCGCGCAAACTCCTTCCTGACAGGCAAAAGACGGAAAAAGCCCGGCCCGAAGCGCGGCGTCCAGGATCGTCTCGTCACTGCGGTATTCGATTCGACGGGAAATACCGCTCTTGATGACAGTTAGCTTTAGGGTCTCGCCGGGGGCAGAGGTAGCTGCGTCGCCGATCTCAAGCAGTTCTTTTGGCTTCTCACTCTCATTCAGATCCTCAGCGTACGGTGAAAACGTATATCTTTCGGCGTGAATGCTTTCAAGTGGAACATTTCTGTCCCGTAGAACGCTTTCGACAAGATTGATGTAAGCGAGTGGGCCACAAATATAATAATCTATGTTCAGCGAGTCAGTTTGAACCTCGTCAACAAGCGCGCCCAACGTGTCCGGCATCAACATTCCCTGTCGCCCCGACCAATGGCCTTCAGGCTTTTCCAGAACGTGGATTACCGAAAACTGGGCGGGATACTCTGAGGCAATCCGGTCAAGTTCTTGCTTAAAGATTATCGAGGACTCATCGAGATTTGCGTAAATAAGCGTAATACGGCAGTTTGGGCGTGTCACGAGGAGCGATTTTGTCATCGACAGAAAAGGCGTGATTCCGCTCCCGGCGGCGAAGAATAGATAATGCGTCTGTGTTTTGACCGGCTTTCTGAAAAACGACCCTTCCGGCGGCAAAACCTGCAATTCGCTGCCCTTTTTTGTCGTGTCGAGAAGGTAATTAGAAACGGGGCCTAATCGCTTGATCGTAATTGAAAGATGTCGATCGGTCTCAGGTGAACTTGTCAACGAATACGAACGCTTGAAGAATGAATTTCTATCCCGAATGCGCAACGTAATGAATTGTCCTGGCTGATATGCAAACTTCTTTTCAAGGTCTAACCGCTCCTCAAAAACAAATGTACTCGCCGAATCGGTCTCAGGTATGGCACTTATAACCTTGAGGGAATAAAATCTCTCGCTATCGCGTTTCTTCGTCGCATATCGCAGCCGAAAAATGATGACACCGATAAACGAAACGAGCGCGGCTTCGCTCAATATTTTCTCGGCATCTACAAAGTTTACGGGTCGGTCGAGCAATAACGGGTCTGCCCAAATGCCGTGAACGATGAAAAGCATCGCCGCACCGTATGAAACGAAATGAATCAATTTCCACGAGCGATTTGTAAATAATTTCCGCACAAACACGGTCGAAGTCACAACCGCCGTCAAAAGCCCGTAAAAAGCGAGCGCTCCGAGCGTGTAGATGTAATTTTGGTGAGATGCGGTTAAAGGAACAGCGATATTGAGCAGGCTAAAACCGGCTTTGCTGTCAAAGAGAAGCAGAACCGGATGAGTGAACGCCGTGAGCAAGGCAATATAAGCCGTGTAGTTGTGAACTTGATAAAGGCTAATGCGACGGACGAAGCGCGGCAGTTTTTGCCAAACCAAAGTCCTTTGATACTTAGTTGAAAGCAGAACACCCAAGAGCAGATTCGCCGTGAAAAATCCGGTGGCGATTAAACCGAAGTTGGCGGAAAGTCCTACAAAATCAAAATTGTCCATTTTCTGATCGTTTCCAAATACTATCGCCGATAGTATTTATAGGTTGTAAAAAGACGGTTTCGTTCGAAAAAACCGCCTTGTAAAACTCCTAGCTCAAAAAGGCGACGACTCGTTCGATTCCGATATGCGTTGCCGTCAGCGCATCGGAGGTCGTTACCACAAGAACCATCATCAAAAATAATAGACCCAAAAAGATCCCGGCAACGCGACTTGAAAACCAATCCCGCCGATCTTTATTGGGACTTTTATCGGCAAGCTGCATCAGCCGCCCGACGCGCCGCGCGAGTGCGTCACCACTTTCGATTTCACCGCCAATCAAAAACGAGCCCGCTGGCATTGTCGGCCTGACTCCAATAGGCACGAGACGGGCGATTTTAATTAGCGCTTGTGCTAAATCAAGCGCCGTCGCTCCATTTTTTCGGCTAACCGCTTCTTCGTCCGCCGCAAGTTCGATTGCTTCGGCCCATTCTCTATCAAGCGATCGATCGGACGGAAGAATCATCAACACGTCCCGACAAATTCGCGTCAACCAATGTTTGAGATTATCTCGCGCCGCAATATGCGCCGTTTCGTGAGCTATCACTGCGTCGAGTTCTTCCTGATTCAGTGAATCGAAAATTTGAGCCGCGACAAACAATTTCGGGTGCAAAACCCCAACCACCGCAACAACCGGAAACGGATGATTTATTTCATACACCGGAATCAAAACTTCTTTAAGTTGAAGACATTTAGAATGTTTTTGCCAGTTGTCCGCTAATCTTTTAGTAGCCAGCCAAGCGGCAAGCCCACGCCAAAAGGCGAGAGTGATGCCGGCTGCCGAGAAGAGTGCAAACAAGCCGAGTTTGAAGCTCACAATTTCATTCGTCTGATGCGGCTCAAAAGCTAAATAGGACGGTACGAGGAAAACCGCAACGATTAGCAAAGCCGCCATTGCCGGAAAAGTTTGTAAAACAAAAATAAGCTGGGCGCGGGTCGCTGCATTCAACCCTTTGGTAAAAGAAGCAGCCAGTCGCCAGCAGCCTGTTACCAGTAATGAAACAATCGCATTGACGGTCAGCAAAACGGCAAGTGCCAGACAGATTCCTAAGAAGTCATACATATCTTTTACTTTTCCGAATTCAACTCTCGCCGTTTTTCTTTTAGCAATCTTTCGAGTTCATTGAGCATTTCGCAGTCGCGCTCACCGACGGCGTCTACAATGCAAGCCAAAACCGGTTTCGTTTCTCCATCGGTTTGTCCCAAAAGCCCGTCGATTACGTCCCTTGCGACGCTCCGCGTGAACTCGTCGCGGGTGACCCGCTGCCTGTATAAAAAGGCGCGCCCATCTTTTCGTCGTTCCAATAGATCTTTCTTATGCAGACGGTCGAGCGTTGTCATCAACGTCGTGTAAGCCGCCCGTTCATCGAAAACCGAGTATATCTCGCGCACGCTCATTTCGCCTCGCTTCCATATTTTTTCCATTACCTCGCGTTCCAGAGCGCCAAGCGCCGATTTGACCACTTCTCCTGCTCCCTTAAAACCGCGCAATGTAAACGATGGTGTCGTCATATTTTTAAGTGTCATTTATTTTATCTACTACTGTCAATAGTATATGAGCGAACAAGGCGGCAAAAAGCAACCGATGATTTTTGAACGTCTTGCCGCGAAGCCATTTCACCTTGATCTTCTGCGCGAGACGCGAAGCGAGCAAAACGCCTCCAACTCCGCTGATAATCAAAAGGCCAAGCCCAGCTATTCCAATCATCCGCGCCAACCAAAGTAAGAAGTCGTCATTAAAGTTCATTTTATTTACCTAGGATTTTTTCCAAACCCTTGATGAGAGCAATCGACTGCTGCGTCTGCACGCCGTTTTTGTTTGACAGAATCTCTTCGTAACACTGGTTGGCGTGGTCGTCCCACGTCCACGTGTCGGTAAAGGCCTGTGCCTGCGCACGGTCGGCTCCCCGCTTTTCTAAGGAGGGGTGGCCGCGTTTCGCGGACGGGGTGGTCCCGATGTTGTTGTATATCTGGTTGTAGCCCACGTTTGGAATTGAACGGCGGATCGATATAACAAAGATCAACCGTCTCGTCGCGGATAAACTTCCGCCTCACATCAAGATTGTCGCCGTAATAGAGTTTGTTCATGGGGTATGCTCTCGGAAATGTAGCATTAACGACTTTGATTGGCAAGAAATGCTGAAGGCGGAGCCTCGCGGGAGGTTGGGTGAGTTGACGGAAAGGCGTAGCCGTTTCCGCTCATCGGGTGGCGGAGCCGGGGGAAGAAGTGGAGGAGTGGAGGAGTGGAGGAAAAGGGGAGAAGGGGAGAAGAACAGTGAATCGTAAATACTTGCTGCGGTTTTTATTTCTCTTCGCCATTTAGGATCGCGTCGAGCTGTGTGGCTTCGAGGATAGCGACTTCGTCGAGGAACTCTTCGCGCATCTCGGGGGTTAAGGGGCCGAATGCAGCT
>JANPCJ010000279.1:0-12108 GCA_031430895.1 Chloracidobacterium sp.
CCCCACCCGCTACCGCAGGTGGTACTGACATCAAACAAAACCGCGTCGCGTTCCAAATCTTGTTTGCAAAGTTGCGATAGGTTTCGATCAGCAGGTCGTTCCACCTGATATCGGCGCCGGTCGCGATCGAGGCGAGATAGATGCGCGTCGCATCAACGCCGAATTTATCAAACATCTCGATCGGATCGACGCCGTTGTTCCGCGATTTGGACATCGGCTTGCCGTCTTTGCCAAGCACGGTTCCGGTGATGACGACATCTTCAAACGCTTTCCTTCCGGTGAATTTTTCGGTGAGCATTATCATCCGCGAAACCCAGAGAAAGATAATGTCGCGGCCCGTAATGAGAACATCGGTCGGAAGGAAAGTCGCAAGGTCAGATGGATTTTCCGGAATAGCTGATAGCTGATAGCTGATAGCTGATAGCTGCTTTTCCCCCGTCCATCCGAGTGTCGAAAACGCCCAAAGCCCGGACGAGAACCATGTATCCAGCACATCCTGGTCCTGACGCAATTCGCGCGTTCCGGCTTTTTCATACGCTTCTTCCGCCGTGCGGGCGACAAATACATTTCCGTCATCGTCGTACCACGCCGGTATCTGATGGCCCCACCAAAGCTGCCGCGAGATCGTCCAGTCTTTTAGATTTTCAAGCCACGTCGTGTAAACCTTCTGATGCGGCACCTCGGGCGAGAAATGCGGTACGCCTTCGTTTCGGGCCAGATGAAGCGCCATATCACGCATCTCGTCCATCTTTACAAACCACTGCTCGGACAAAATCGGCTCGACGATCGTCTTGCACCGTTCGCAGATCGGCAGCGTGATCTCGTAATCATCAATCTTTTCGAGCAGGCCAAGCTCTTCGAACCGCTCGACGACTTTCGCTCGGGCGGCAAATCGATCAAGCCCTTCGAACTCGGTGCCGGCCGCAGCGTTCATCGTGCCATCGAGATTCATCACCAAAAGCTGCTCAAGACCGTGACGCTCGCCGACCAGATAATCGTTCGGGTCGTGGGCCGGCGTGATCTTCACGGCACCGGTTCCGAATTCGGCGTCAACATATTCGTCCGCGATGATCGGTATTTCGCGACCAGTCAGCGGCAGCGCGATCATCTTTCCAATCAAATGCTTATAACGCTCGGCGCTGCCATTCACCGCGACGGCCGTATCGCCCAGCATTGTTTCAGGACGCGTCGTGGCGACGGTGATAAAGACGGGAACGCGGGCGCCCTGGCCTGCAAGGTCGGTTCCTCCGGCCTGAGAAGCCGAATCATCACGTACGTCAGCGTCCGGACGGACGCTTGCAGGCGAGGGCGCCTGTGTTCCGGCCAGAGAAACAGGATATCTCAGATAATAAAGCTTCCCGTCCTTCTTCGTCTCTTCTTTTACTTCCAAATCCGACAAAACCGTCTTATCCTTCGGGCACCAGTTGACGATGCGCAGCCCGCGGTATATCCAGCCTTCGTCATAGAGCGTACAAAATACATTGCGCACCGCGAGCGACAATGGCGCGTCCATCGTAAACCGGTGCCGCGACCAATCGACCGACACGCCCTCGCGGCGCATCTGTTCGGTGATCGTGTTGCCAAATTGCTCTTTCCAAGTCCATGCCCGGCGCACAAACTCCTCGCGCCCGATGTCCATCGGCGACTTATGCTCGTCCTTTTTTAATTGCTCGACGACCTTTCGCTGAACGGAAATCCCCGCATGGTCCGTCCCCGGCAGCCACAACGTGCGATAGCCCTGCATCCGCTTCCAACGCGTCAGAACATCCATCAGCGTGTGCTGCAACGCATGGCCCATGTGCAGGCTGCCCGTAACATTCGGCGGCGGGATGACGATCGAAAAGGGCTTTGCGTCCGCGTCCCTGTTGATCTCAGGCGCAAAAAAGCCGCTCTCTTCCCAGCGTTTGTAATGATTTTCTTCAGCCTCTTTCGGATCGTAGGCCTTTGCGAGTTCCATAATTCAGCGGTAAGCGGTAAGCAGTAAGCAATAAGCGGTAAGCAGTCAGCAATAAGCGGTAAGCGGTAAGCAATAAGCGGTAAGCAGTCAGAGGACGAAGCTGGTTGGGGCAAGTGAGCATTCATCCGACAATCAACTGCTTACTGCTTACTGCTTACCGCTTACTGCTGACTGTTTTCTTCGTTCAATGCCTCGCGAAGGAGTTTCTCGGCGATGCGCGGGATGGCTTCCTGGGCGAGCTCGCGGACAACGCGGTCCGACATCTGTTCGATGACGCGGCCTACGACAAGCGATATAAATTCAGGCGAAGGCTCATCAAATCGGGCAGGTTCCGCAACCGCGGGAATATCCTCAAGTGTCTTCAATCCCAACTCTTCGTCCATCGCTACTGTGCTATGGATGTCCTCCTCGAACACGAATTTCGGCTCGAAACGCGGCGGCTCCGTTTTGATCGGCTCCGGCTCGGCGACAATCGATTCCGGCGACCAGTCGAATTCATTGGCCGTCTCGCCGGAACGCTCGAATGACAATATCTCTTCCTCAAACGGCTCCGACGGATAGCTCGTCTCGATCATCTCGTCGTCCATCGCGGAATCGCCAAAAGGGTCCTCAAGCGTGTCGAATTCCTCGAGCTTGGCGGTTTCGGCAAAGCTGCTGTTGTAGAGATTATCTATATCGCCGGTCAATACCGGTGCCTGATCGCCGTTGATCTCGATCGGAGCCGGATCGGCGCCGTTCGAACGTCCCAAAAGATCGTAGACACGCGCGATGAGGTCTTTGGTCGAATGAAACGGCTTGGTCAAAAACCCGTCGGCACCGACACGCTCGGCCTCGTCCTGGTCAAAAGGCTCGAACGACCCGACGAGCAGCAGCACCGGCAGATGCTTTGTCGCGCCGTCATTCTTTATCATCTCGCAGATCTGATAGCCGTTCGTGCCCGCCAACCCGACATCGACGAGCACGATATCCGGTTGAATCTCGACAAATTTCAGCATCGCCGATGCAGCGTCCGCCACCGTCGAAACATCAACGCTTTCGTTGGCAAATGTAAATTCAACGACCTTTCGGATCGTCATCGAATCGTCGGCCAGCAATAATTTTGATTTCACTACGTCCAATATACTTCCCTTCCTTTGTGATCTTTGTGTCTTAACTTTGTGCCCTTTGTGTGAGTCCGTCTTTATTTCTTCGGAACCTCGACAAACATGTGAAGCGTCGTCTTCAATTGTAAATCCGAAAACGGCTTGGGCAGAAATGCCACGGCCCCGGCCGAAAAGCTGTCCGACGAGAGCCGCGAGCTCAATTCCGTCGTCATAATAATTACCGGCACCTTCATCAAACGCTTCTCGGATTGCATGTACCGCACCAGATCGCGTCCCTCAATATGCGGCATCACCAAATCAAAGATCGCCGCCGCAAACGGCCCTTCGGCCTGCAGCAGTTTGTACGCTTCCTTGCCGTCGACTGCCGTAACGGCGACAAAACCTTCCGATTCCAAAACCGCCCTTACCGAGCGCAGCACCTCAGGATCATCGTCGGCAACCAGGATTTGCGGTATTTTCTTTTGCTTAGTGCTCATCTAACTCGAGAATTTGCCGATGCAAAGTTCCCGATAATTTTAGCAGACTTGCCCAAACCTTCGCGAATATTGTCCGGTATTTTGCTTTATCGACCTCCGATCACGAGTTCACCCGCCAATCGTATGGCTGCCGTCATGCTCGACGCTTCCGCAATACCTTTGCCCGCGATATCGTACGCAGTGCCATGATCGACCGACGTCCTAATTAACGGCAGCCCGAGCGTCACATTCACCCCGGCCCCGAACGACAACGATTTGACCGCAATCGTCGCCTGATCGTGATAGAGGGCGATCACGGCATCAAAATCACCTTTGTACCCTCTCAAAAAAATGGTATCGGGCGAATACGGGCCGCTGACATCGACGCCGGCAACTCCGCGGCAATATTCAATCGCCGGCGTTATTTCATCTCGCTCTTCCGTACCAAACATGCCGCCTTCCGACGCGTGAGGATTCAATCCGGCTACGGCAATGCTCACTTTCTTTCCCAGCAATTTCCCAAACGCGCAATCGGCGAATTTGATTAAATCAACAAGCCGGTCTTTCTTTATAAGATCGATAGCATTCAGCAGCGAAAGGTGTGTTGAAAGCAGCACGACTCGCAGTTTGTCGGCGAAGAAGCTCATTGCAAATTCTCGCGTTCCCGTCATGGCGGCAAGAAACTCCGTGTGTCCGGGAAAATCATAACCGCCGAGCCTGATAGCCTTTTTGCTGATCGGCGCGGTGCAGATAGCGTCAATCTTCTTTTCCCGCCAAAGCGAGACAGCGGCCTCGATATATTCAGCCGACGCTTTGCCGGTCACGGCGTGGTCGACGCCGATCTCGAAATTCGCCGGAAGATTTGCGAGATCAACTATCTCGACGCCGCCCGACTCAAAGACCAAAAACCCCAATTTGCTGGCGGACCGGCGCAAAAAAGCGGCGTCGCCAATAACTATGCACCGGCACACCGCTCGTAAATTTTCATCAGACAGGGCCTTTAAGATAATCTCAGGCCCGATACCGGCGGCATCACCCATCGTGATGCCGATGACGGGTCGATCTGAAAGTTCTGACGACATCTATTAAATCGGTGGCTGGCGACCCGTTCTGAGTCCCGCCTTCAGGCGGCCTTTGTCGCCAAAGAAGCCTGCTAAAGCAGGGACTCAAAACCACTAATCCGCCTGCCGACGCATAAATGTCGGCGTGTCAAGGTCTTCAACCGACGACAGGTCGCTCGGGGCAAACGCAGCTGATGCGGAGACGGCGCGAACCATTTCCTGCGGTTTAGGTTTTGGCAATAGTGACACGGCCTGGCTTTCAAATCCGGTGGCGATCACCGTGATTCTAATCTCATCGGCCATGTCTTCCTTGATGACGCTTCCCCAAATGATGTCAGCGTTGTCGTCGGCTTCCTGCTCGATCAAACTAATTGCGTCCTCAACTTCGCCAAGCACCATGCCGGGGCCGCCGGTCACGTTGATGAGGGCCGCTTTGGCACCCTTGATGGAGTTTTCTTCCAACAGTTTGTAATCGAGAGCGGCTCTCATCGCTTTGGATGCCGCATCTTCGCCGTCTCCTTTACCAATTCCCATCAAGGCGACGCCTTTACCGCGCATAACAGTCGTTACGTCGGCAAAATCGAGATTGATGATCCCGGGCGTAATAATCAGTTCGGTGATACCGCGAACCGCCTGCAGCAAAACATCGTCGGCCCGGCGAAACGCCTCCATGATCGTGATTCTTTCTTCGACCTCGCGAAGTTTTGAATTTGGTATAGTCAACAGCGTGTCGACACAGCCGCGAAGGTCAGCCAGCCCCTGTTCCGCCTGGGCCATCCGCTTCTTGCCTTCGACAATAAACGGTTTGGTCACCACGGCGACGGTCAACGCCCCGAGTTCAATCGCAAGCGATGCCACAACCGGCGCCGCACCCGTGCCGGTGCCGCCGCCAAGACCGGCCGTAACAAAAACCATGTCCGAGCCTTCGAGCACGTCGAGCAGTTTTTGATGATCTTCGAGCGCCGCCTGGCGCCCGATCTCGGGATTCGACCCGGCGCCGAGGCCGCGGGTCGATTTGCTTCCAAGCTGTATCTTCATCGGCGCCTTTGAGGCATTTAGCGCCTGCAAATCGGTATTTGCGACGATAAACTCGACGCCCTTTATCCCGGCGTCGATCATGCGGTTGACCGCGTTGCTGCCGCCGCCACCGACGCCGATCACCTTGATCCGAGCTCCCGTGATCGGCGGCTCGTCTATAAACATTTTGATACTGCTATTGTTCATTTGAAGGTCTTCCGTTCCAATAAAATTCATCATAACTACAATCGAGAATCACGGCTGTAGCGATTTTGGGGGCTCGCGTGCGAAATAACAAGATATTGTGCTAACGGGCAATCAGCATACAACGAATCGTGGTAAAATCCAAACCCGAAAGTTACATTTATCTAAATTTATCGCGAAAACTTCCAAACCATTCCGCCACCTTTCGTGCCGAGGATTTTCCGCCGCCGCCTTCCCCGCGCAACTGGACGCGCATCGAGTAAAGCGCCAGCCCGCAGGCGGTCGCCCACTGCGGCTCCTGCACCTCTTCCGCCAGCCCGCCAAAGAATGACCGCTCGAGATAACCGGCCCGCGTCGGCGCGTCAAAAACCTGTTCCGCAACCTCAGCCAGCCCGCGAACCATCGCGCCGCCGCCGGTGATAAACACGCCGCCCGAAATCTGTGCCTTTGTCGATCGAGTCTCGCGGGCGACATGCTGCATCAGCTCGACGGCCCGCGGCTGCATGATGTCGCAGAGGATTTCTTTTGACAACTCGCGTGTGTCTCCTCGTCCGAAAGGTTCAATTTGGACGATCTCTTCCTTTTCGTCTTCGCTCAGCAGAAACGACGCTACGCATCCCCAGGTTTCTTTGATCTTGCCAGCTTCGGGAATCGATACACGCAAACCGGTCGCGATGTCCTTTGTAAACAGCATCCCGCCAAACGGAAAAACCGCCGTGTGCTGAACGGCGCCGCGGCCAAATATCATCAGGCTGGTTATCTCCGAGCCCATATTCACGATCGCGCATCCGTATTCCTTATCATCGTCGGTCAAAACGCTCTCGGCGGCGGCAAGCGGTTCCAGAACGAGCTGCTTGACGTCAATCCCCGCGCGTTTTACCGCTTTGATCAGATTTTGCCTCGCCGCGCTCGGGCTGGTTACAATGTGAACAAGCGCCTCGAGCCTTGACCCGTTCATCCCGACCGGCTCCGTTATCCCGTCCTGACCATCGACGATAAATTCCTTTGGCAAACGGCTGACTATCTCCCAACCCGGCGTCAGAGGCATCGCACTGGCGGAATCGACCGCACGCTCGATGTCGTCATCCGTTATCTCTTTATCAGGCCCGGCAACCGCTACAACGCCGTTTTTGTTCTCGCCACGGAGATGCTCGCCCGACAAATTGACCGTTGCCGACTCGACGTCCAGCCCGCTGACCCGTTCGGCCTCGCTGACAGCCTTTCGAATCGACTCCGCAACAGACTCGGTCGATGTGACAACGCCGCGCCGCAAACCTTTCGACTCGGCCTCGCCAATACCGACAATGTTCATCTTGCCGTCCGCCGCAGGCTCGCCGATCACGCACCTCACGCGGCTCGTGCCAATATCCAACCCGACTGCTTGTATTTCGCTGCTCATAATAAAAGCCGCCTAGAACTCAATGTAATTAATCACCGGATAAATACCGCCCGCATCTATCGATCTGATCTTCGCCCCTTTGCCGCTCAGTGCCTCGATCGCCGTTTTTAAACTCTTTCCCAAACTGTCCTTAGCCAGCGTCACCGCGATCGAGCGGCCCGAATCTTCGACGACAGCTATCGGCTCGCGCGGATTCGAAATGTTCACTTCTTTCACCCGCGTTGCCAGATCGAATTGCCGCCATTCATCCAGCATTTTCTTATAGACCTTTAACCTCGCGAGGTTGTCCGGAATCGCCTTTTCGGTCTTAGACTCGTCCCATCCGTGCAGAACAAATGGAAAATCTTTTTCATCAGCCTTAACGGCGACGAGCAAAGCACCCTCGACATCGACCAAATATTTCCCTGAACCAATCTGAACAACCGCCGCCGGAATCCGTTCCGTCACATTCACGCGAATCCCGGAAGGCAAAACACGCGACACCGACGCTGATTTTACAAACGGAAACTTTTCAACCTTTGTACGAATATCACCAAGGTCCGCATTCCAAACACCCGGCTTTTCGACCGACGAGGCGACAAGACGGCGAATGTCCTCCGCCGAACTCCGCTCCGTCCCCCGAATATCAATATTTCTCAACCCAAAAAAATCCGAAGCCGTGGCCGTGGCATACCCTGAAAGACCGAGAAAAGCCAACAATCCGAGCAGCACACAGATGATTATCAGCGGAAGCACATATCGTCCGACAGTTCGCGTCACTGCCTGCTTCCTCGCACGCGCTATGGAATTACGACCCTTCAATCTAACGGAAGACGTTTTCAATTTTGTTGCTGTCTTCCTCTTACTAGCCATAAATCCCTGAACTTGAGGTCGTGGTTGAGCAATCAATGCCTGAAATGAGACCTCTGACCAAAGGACAGTCAGGAAGGTGGGCTTGCCCCCAATCTTCCACAATCAAAAGGCAAGCAGAAAGAGCTGGGGCAAGCCCGCCTTCCTGACTGTCTTTACAAAAAATACTTACACTCACCTTGAACTGACTCTTCATAAACCGGCTTTAACCGCCTCCAGAATCTCATCCGACAACCTTGTAATACTTCCCGCACCGAGCGTGATAACGAGATCACCAGGCTGTAAAAATCCGCATACCTTTGCGGTCGCGGTCTCGATATCACCAATGTACGAAACATTTTTATGTCCGTAACGCTTTATATTTTCGGTCAAAATCTCAGCCGTAATTCCCTCGATAGGCTTTTCGCTGGCGGCGTAGATGTCGGTAATAAAGACCACATCGGCATTGTTAAAAGCGACTACGAAATCATCCATCAACTCCTTCGTCCGCGTGTAACGGTGCGGCTGAAAAACGACGACCGTCCGCTTTCCGCCCGAAGAATTTTTCGCGGCCGAAAGTGTCGCCACGATCTCGGTTGGGTGATGTCCGTAGTCATCAACGACGGTGATCCCGTTTGCTTCACCCTTAAATTGAAACCGTCGGTTAGCGTTCTTGAATGCCGCAAACGCTTCGGCAATCTTTTCAAACGGTATCTCCAGTTCCAGAGCTACCGCTGTCGCCGCAAGAGCGTTGTAAATATTATGTTTACCAGGCACGGGCAAATTGATCTCGCCGAGCATGTTGTCACCTTTCGAGACATTGAACGTCGATCCGAATGACTCATTGTAGCGAATGTCCTGAGCGGAAATATCAGCCTGAGCCGTCAGACCATAGGTAACGCGGCGGCGTTTGATATTCGGAATTATCAATTGAACATTAGGGTCGTCGAGACAAATTACCGCCGCTCCGAAAAACGGAACTTTATTTACAAAATCGGTAAAACATTGAACGACGTCCTCCATGCCCTTGTACGATTCCATGTGCTCTTTGTCGATATTCGTAACGACCGCAATCGTCGGATAAAGCATCAGAAAAGACCGGTCGCTCTCGTCGGCCTCGGTCACAAACCACTCGGACTTTCCAAGTTTCGCGTTCGACCCAAGCGATTCCACAACACCGCCGACCACCGTCGTCGGGTCCATCCCCGCGTGTCCGAGCAATGTTGCGACCATCGATGTCGTTGACGTTTTTCCATGGGTTCCGGAAACTGCCACAGCGTAAGGCTTGAGCACCATCAATTCCGCAAGCATCTCGGCCCTCGGTATCACCGGTATTCCCTTTTCCTTGGCGATCATAACCTCGGGATTGTCTTCCTTCACAGCCGACGAATAAACGACAACCTGAGCGTCCCCGACATTCTCCGCCGCGTGGCCTTCATAAATATTTATGCCGTGAAGCGTCTCCAAACGATCCGTATTCTTCGATTTCTTTATATCCGATCCCGATACGACAAAGCCAAGATCGCACAAAACCTCCGCGATCCCGCTCATGCCAATACCGCCAATGCCTATAAAATGAATTCTTTTTACGTGTCTGAACATGATTATCAGCTTTCAGCTATCAGCTATCAGCTATTTCGGGAAAATTCCTACACCGCCGGGCAGCTAAACACTCCGTTTCAATTCCTCAATAATGTCAACCGCCTTTTCCGCCGCATCTTCGCGACCCATCTTCCTCGCCGCCGATTCCATATCACCGATTTCCTCAGGTGAATCGATCAACCGCCCAATCTCGGCGGCCAGAATCTCGCCGGTCAGGTCACCTTGCAAGATCATTTTCGAAGCCCCGGCTTTTACAAGGGCCTCCGCGTTTTTTCGCTGATGGTCGTCGGCGGCCGTCGGCAACGGAACCATTATCGACGCCTTGCCCGCGGCGGCTAATTCCGCACAGGTTGTCGCACCGGCGCGGGAGACGACAAGGTCGGCGTTTCCAAATTCAACAAACATATCGGAAATAAAAGGCCGTACATCCGCGTTCTGAAAAGGCGAATCGTTATAGGCCGCCCGGATTTTCTCATAATCGGTCTCACCCGTTTGATGAGTTATGGTCAGCCGATCTTCATAACCCGCCAAACCTTTCAATGCAGCCGCCATCGCGTCATTAATCGCCCTTGCGCCCTGCGAACCGCCAAAAATCAACAGATGAAACATCTCGGATCGCGGTTTTGCCTCAATGTCAAAAAACTCGCGACGAACAGGATTGCCCGTGACAATTCCTTTTTTACCAAAAAAAGGCAAGGCTTCTTCAAATGTCAGGGCGGCCTTATCAACAAATCTGGCAAGCTGCCGGTTAGTAAAACCTGGTAGGGCGTTCGAATCCATAACCAGAGTCGGCAAGCCCATAATCGCGGCCATTAACAATACCGGCCCCGAGACATAACCACCGGCCCCGACGACCACATGTGGTCGAAACTGCCGCATTATCTTTCGTGCTTCCAGAAAGCTCCGCGGCAAAACTGAAAGTCCCTTTACTTTCCCTACAACGCCCACATTTTTTAAACCAGCGCTGTTTATCAATGAAAGTTGAAAGCCATTCTCCGGCACGATCTTTTTTTCAAGCCCGCGGGCGGTGCCGACAAACAAAATCTCGTTCTCAGCGTCGCGCCGCATAATCTCATTAGCGACGGCGATTCCCGGATAGATATGTCCGCCGGTCCCGCCGGCCACGATTAAAACTTTCATTTCGACAAAAGCTGTGAGCAACGGACAGTCAGGAAGGCGGGCTTGCCCCCGCTCTTTCTGCTTGCCTTTGGTTGTAGAAGAGCGGGGGCAAGCCCGTCTTCCCAACTGTCTGTCGCTTTCTTGAATACATGTTGTCCACCTAATAACTGCTCGGCCACCGCAGTCTAGGCCGTCCTGCTCCTCTGTCGGTAGGGCCGTGAACCACTCCTCTCCTTGGCTGGCGCATCGCTACCCGCAAATTTCGAGATATTCAGCAGAATGCCCACCGCAATCAAAGTCACGACGACCGACGAGCCTCCATAGGATATAAAAGGCAGCGGGATTCCCTTCGCCGGTAGAATAGAGGTCACGACGCTGATATTGAATAACGCCTGTACGATTATCCCGGTGATTATTCCGATGCCCAGTAAATTTCCAAACCTGTCGGGAGCCATCACGGCCGCTCGCGCGCCCCGCCAGAGCAATAGGCCGAACGCGATCACGACCGCCAGCGTTCCGACCAGCCCCAATTCCTCGCCAACTACCGAAAAGATGAAGTCGGAGTATGGATACGGCAGATAAAACAGCTTTTGATGCCCTTTGGCAAATCCCTCGCCGAGCACGCCGCCCGAGCCAATGGCGTAGAGCGACTGCACCACCTGATAACCCTCGTCGTCCGCGTATGCAAATGGATCGAGAAACGCCATCATCCTCGCGACCCGCCACGGAGCAAAAAAGATCGCTCCCGCCCCGATCAAAACCATCGAGCCGACCGCCGCACCAATATGCATCAGCCGGGCGCCCGCCGCGAAATAAACGGCGGAGAATATCGCGCACAGTACGATGGTCGTTCCCAGATCTTTCTCAAGGAAAACCAGCCCGCCGAGCAGACCTAAACCGACAAGACACGGCAAGACCGTTTTCCGGAAATCACCGACCGATTCTTCTCGCTTAGTCAGGTAATAGGCGAGAAAGATCGGCAATGCGACCTTTGCCAATTCCGAAGGCTGAAACGAGAAACCCGAAAAGCGTATCCATCGCTGCGCACCGTTGATCGCCGGAAACCCGAACACCATCAGAAGCAAAACGACCGTCACGCCGACAATCGAGTAAGCGACCCATGCCCTTTGAAAAATATGATAATCAATCCGGCTAACGACAAACATCGCCGCCAAACCGCCCAGAGTAAAACCTATCTGCTTATAAAAATAAGTGTACTGACTAACGCTGTCGGTCTCTTTCAAAGCAAACATCGCCGACGCGCTGTAAACCATCATCGCCCCAAACAACGCAAGCGCCGCCGCAATGCCAAACATAAACCAATCTATGGGCTTCTCCTGAACCATTTTTGTCAGTTGTCAGT
>JANPCJ010000280.1:0-7468 GCA_031430895.1 Chloracidobacterium sp.
AACCTCGGCCTGTGCCTCGGCGACGGGGATCAGATGACTCATGTCGGCATTCTTTAGCTGTCGATCCGTCTTTTGCACGGCGAACGGGAACGAGATATCGAAGAGAGCTTCGGTACACTTCAGGCGAGGTTGAGTTAGTCCGTTTGTCATATGCTGCCAGAATCGCTCGGCCGCGTCGCCGCTCGACATTATAAGGTGGATCGGCGTCTCGCTCGTTCGGGCCGTGACTGCCAGCGCCCTGAGAGCCTCGTCCGATCTGGTCTCGACCAGCGTCGAGTGTCCGATGAGGGCCACGCCGTCGAGTTCGCCATTCGCGTCGCGGTGGCCGAAGAACTTACCGCGGTTGAGCTCGCTCACGATACCGTTGTCGTTAATGAAGCTTGTCATTACGACGGTGTGCACGGGGCGGACACTGAGGAAGTCCAAAACTTCCTGAGTGTCTTCGCTTTGCAGCTCGCTGACTTTCGCGAGATCGGGCGATGGCATCCAAAACGGTGCAATCGTATTCGGACGCACTTGGTTTTGATTGGCATTTATTAGTTGCAGCATTTCTTTATCCTCTGTTTATATCCTTATGTGGTTAATTATTGTAAACAGTTATTGCATTGCAGCCGTGTTATCACCAAGAAGAACGCTGTCACCGATAAGTACACCGTCGCCGACGAGGACACCGTCGCCGACCAGAACGCCGTCACCGACCAGCACGCCGTCACCGACAAGAACACCGTTGGAAAAGAGAGAACTGTCGCCGACTAGAACGCCGTCACCGACAAGTACACCGTCCCCAACGAGCACGCCGTACGAAAGGTAGGTTGAGCCTCCGCCCAAAGCGGTGCCGTTGCTGGTCACCACATTACGGTTCACAGATAAGGCGCCAGAGAAGAGGTCGTGGTGTTCAGCGAGTATGCTCCGTTGGCGAAGTTTACGCCCATGCCGACAATATTTTCACGCTTATAAACCGTCTGGAATTTGGACACCAAATTCGGTCCGGTCACGAAGGTGTATTTTCCCGTAATAAGCTGAGCCCACGGGAACGTGCTGCCGCCGATCGTTGTGGTCGTCGTAGGCATAGCCCAGCCGGACGGTACGGTCGTAGTATTCCTTGCGAGCGTCTGGAAATCGACGTCGGTTTTGAGCGTCCTGGCCAGCCGCATGGCGCCATCTATGTTGAGTTGGCCGGCGCCCTGTTCGAAAGTATTCACTCCTGTCAACGGCTGTGCCGTGTACTGAAGGAGCATGCGGATCATTCCCGGGGTTAGATTCGGGTTGATCTCGAGCAGCATTGCGGCGGCACCGGCGACCAATGGAGCTGACATTGACGTTCCGCTCATGTACATCATCGAATCGGCGCCGTTTGTGGCGTCAAGCGAAAGTGAGGGCATTGAGGTCGTCAAAAGGTTATTTGGCGATTTGTACGAAATGAGCCTGTTTCCGGGTGCAACAAGATCGGGCTTGATCAGGTTGTCATAGACCTTAGTCCCGGTTGAAGTAGTGAAGAAACTTCGGGTCGGGCCGCGCGAGCTATATGTTGCCATCACGTCATCCGCATGCGAGGCGGTGCCAAGCGAATTGCTTGCTCCGACCGTTATCACGTATGGGCTGTTGCCCGGCGAGCTAATCGCCCCATAGACCTTCTGGCCCGTGAAGTTCTTGCCATAGTTTCCGGCTGATGCGACCACAACAATGCCTGCATTAACCAGTTCCTTGACTTTTAAACTAAGGGGATCATTGGTATAAGTATCAACGGCTTTCGTGCCGAGGCTGATATTGACAACCCGAATGTTGTAGGTCGTCCGATTCGTCAGTATCCAATTCAAACCGTTGAGCAGCCCGGACGTTAGGCCAACCCCGTAATCGTTAAGCACTTTGACGCTGATAATTTTTGCGTCCGCTGCAACTCCTTTATAGGCACCGCTGTTGACAGCCGAGTTTCCCGCCACAAGGCCGGCAACATGAGTTCCGTGTCCGTAGCCGTCGTTTGTTGTAGCCGAGGTAGTGAAATTTACATTCGCTACGATCCGCGAGGTTCCGATGCCACCCGTGTTACCCGTGGTGTCCTTGAAACCATTTTGGCTCGCATATATACCGGAATCGACGATTGCCACTCCGACGCCTGTGCCGTCGCAGCTTGTAAGCGTATCGATACAGCCGCCCGTCGTATTGGATCGCATTTGGGTGGCACCGGTCGTATCTTCAACGTGTCCCGTTGACGCTGTCGCACGGTCAGGCGAAATGTAATTGATCAAGCCGCTTGTTGACAATGTCGTCAAAGCCGAGAGAGGCAGATTGACAACAAGTGTGTCGCTGTTGCCGATGCGGTCGGACACGCGAGCCTGGCCGCTTGCCATCAATGATCGAAGCGCTGCATTATCGGCGTCCTTTGCCTGAATGATAACATCGACACGCTTTTTGCCGCTCGGGTCCTCGGCCATCATTTCGCGAAGGTCCGGCGAGATGATATCGCCGCGGAATTCGCTGTCATTATTATTTGAGTTCCCGTCGTTCGCCACGACCGCACCGCTTCTGTCGGTTACGAGGATACCGGCGAAAAACGCTGCGATCTCGGGCTGCGATTCGATACGCTCGTCGAAGGCGGCGGCCGAGCTGCCGCCGATCATGACGATCTTGCCCTCGGAGATGCCGTTAAAGAGCTTTGTCTTCGCGGCGGTTGCGCCGACGAGGTCGGTCAGTTCGTCTATGAACAGGATGATCTGTCCTTTAGAAGCGATTGTTTCGTCAACGACCGCATCGACGGCCTTCGCTACTTCTGCCTCCGAGCGCGAATTCGAAAACAGCACGGCGGTCTCAAGCTTTCTGATCGACTTGCCGGCAAGATTCGCCGGCACCGATCCCTTCGCTATACGCAATGCGACCTGTTCGACAATCGTCTCCTGAACTTCCTTGTCCTCATCGACGATCACCGGCTGACGTACACCACCTTCCGCTAACACTTTGACGAGACGAATCGTCTCGTTTTCAAAGCTCAGGTTTTCACGCAGGCGTCCTTCACGGCCAAGCTGCGTCAAATCAGTAGTATATTTCGCCATCGCCGGTGTCGCCGCGACGACATTCGCTTTGTCGGCGAGCATGCCGACGGCAAACACATTTGAGAAAACAAACGACGCGAGTATCGCGATTGCCGCGAAATGTCGTGCCTTTGTAAAGCCGAAAACTTGTATCTTCATAACAGTAGCTCCTTCGAGAGGACAGAGAAATTACGGCCATTGCCGTCCGCGTTCTTAATACAAGGAGCGTGCCAAGGAGTTAAATGAGGTAATAATGAGAGTTATCGGAAAGGGGTGAATATTCGACCAAGAGAGTTCGGTCAAATTGAATGAAAGAACCGGTCAGTTTGAAGTAAGACTGACGCTTTTAGGCGTTTTTCGGGGCTTTGCCACTTGATGTGCGGCGGGGCTGAGGAGGCTGTCTCAAAACCAGAGTATCAGGATGATTTTTAAAAACAATAAGTCTAGGGGAACGCGTAGTGGTTAGGTTTAGGGAGATAAGCTACGATAAGCCGCGGCTGGAAACTCCCAACCATGGCGGCAAAACTGCTAGATTTGGAAACCCTACCCGGCGGTTTCGAAAAGCGCGAGGATCTGTTTGCCCTCGTGGGAACGCGGGTCGATGGTGCGGAGGTGTTTTTGCCCCTGCATTTCCCATATCGCCGTCACGTCGCCTTCTTTCTCAACCGCCTGATACGAAACGTCTTCCGTATCGGCCGGGGTCGCTTCCACCGGTGCGGCTGCGGTCGTTTCTTCTGGGGCCTCTGCGGCCTGTACTGCTTCTTCTGACATCAAAAACTAAGTTCTCCTCAAAGGTATTTTCTAAACAAAATTCTGTGTAGAAAGAGAATTCTGACACAAGCGCCTGTATTTTGTCGAGCTACCGGATCGCCGAGATAAACTGATCGATTTCTATATCCGCGTCGCCCAACGCTCCTTTGAGAGTAAAACGATCAATCTCAGCGTACAAAGGAAAGACGATCAAGCGTCCATCCTCATGCTTCATCTCACATGGCTTCCTTTTCGATGTACTTCCTGAAAGCCGAGTCTCTCGCGAGCACGGACCACTTGTTTGCCCGTGTAAACGCCGAGTTTCATATCGCTAGCTCAACGACTTCGCGGCCGTTGAGCGATGCATAGAGGGATGGATCCGGTTCGAGATAAAGATCGATCGCCTCCCTGATATTTTCCAACGCCTCAGCTTTCGACCGGCCTTGCGACCAACATCCTTTGAGTGATGGAACTCTGGCGACAAAATAGCCGTCCTCGCCATTTTCAATAACTACTTTGATGTTCATATCGGTCTAGTATAACAAAACGTCAGTAGAGCGCCCCTGTCAGTAGCCCGCACGTAAGTAAGGGCAAGACGCCCACCAGGCCCTTACTTACGTGCGGGCTACTGAACATGTGGCCTACTGACACTTATTTCACCCGTTTCAACTCCAACTCATAAAACCAAAAATCGTTATTTGGCTGATCGACTTTGATCTGGTCGGGTTTGCCGTTTTTGTCGATGGTAAATGTGACAAATCCGCGCGGGAAATTGTACGCGACGGATGGGCGCCATTTGATTTGCCAGGTGTCGTAGTGCCAATGTTCGAGATCAGCGACGAAGTTTGGTGACGGGAGAAAGCGCAGGACGAGCTTGCCGCCTTCTTCGGTGACGGTGACATCGCCATACATCTGGCTAGAAAAGGTGCCGGGATAGGCGGCGAGCGCGAGTGTGGGTTTTGTGTTCGGCACACGGGCGTCGCTAATCTTTTTTGTTTCCGCGTCGGCATTCGCCTTTATCGCCGCAACTTGGGTTTTTGCCTCTTCGTTCCAGTCCCGTTTTGGCGCACTGACGAATACGTCGCGGATCTTGTTCATCATTATCTGAAAAGCGGCGGTTTCGCTGTTGGTCAGGATGACAAAGCCGACATTTTCTTCGGGTATCAGAACCGTGTACGACAACATTCCGTCGAGACCGCCGCTGTGGTTTATTACCTTGCGACCATGGTAATCATAGACAAACCACCCGCTTGCGATGCCCGTAAAATGCCGTGTCGGATTGTTCTTGAAGGCCGGTTCGGATATCTGCTGGGCAAGGTAGGGCTGATGCATCTGCCAGCTTTGGACTTCGCTGAATATTTGCTTGCCTTCAAATTTACCCTTGCCTAGCTGAGTTCTGACCCATTTTGCAAGATCGGCAACCGATGAATTCAGCGCTGCGGCCGCATAGGCACCGTCGACATTTCCGCGATGTAGAACGCGCAGCGAGCCGCCTGATTCATTATGCGGAAACGCGGCGTTATCCGGCAGAGTTTTGACGCTGCACGTCGTGCGGCTCATGCCCAAAGGCGTCAAAATACGCTCGGTCACAAAATCACACCAGCCTTTGCCGGACACCTTTTCGACCACGCGTCCGGCGGCGATGAACATCAGATTCTGATAGCCGTACCGCGTTCGAAAACTAGAAACCTTTGGCAAAAACCGCACACGCCTTAATATTTCATCCGCCGAATACGTCGTCTCATACCACAGCAGATCGCCGCTAAAAGTATCGAGTCCCGATCGGTGCGTAACGAGATCGCGAATCGTCAATTCGCTCGTCACCCATGGGTCGTACATTTGAAAATCGGGCAGATACATTGACACTTTGTCGTCCCAGGCGAGTTTTTTCTCGTCGACAAGCATCGCGATGCTGGCTGTGGTAAACGCCTTTGAGTTTGAAGCAATCGCAAAAACGGTATTCTCATCAACCTTCTCCGGCTTGCCTAGCTCGCGTACGCCATAACCTTTTGCCGAGACGACTTTGTCATCCTTAACGACGGCAATAGCCATGCCGGGACCCTTCCATGTCGTCATCACGGTATTTGCGTAATCGTCTATTTCTTTTAGCTTTTCGTCCAGGGTCTGGGTATGAACGAAAAACTGAGTGACGAGTATAAGCGCAAAGATACTGCTGATTTTTCTCATTGTATTTATTCTACTCTCTGACCTGGCCGCATTATTCTCAAGACAACTTGCGACAAAACCACGCAAGTCAACATAGAACAAGTTGGGAAAGCGGGTTTACCCCGCTCTTTCTTGAACATAAAGGGGTAACCCGCCTTCCGGACTGTTCAATAGCTTCTTGGACTTTTCCATGTCAAGCATCGGGAATGTCAAAACACGCGCAGATCGGACTTTGGTTCAAGCTCCCAAGCGACGTGTAGACTCGGCCGGACGCTTTTGCGCAGTCGTCGCTCTTTTTTTAAAAGCCTCGGCAGAGTGTAATTCGCGATCTTCATTAGCCGCAGCGAGCGGATCGGATCGACGAGATGCGTATCGGGCAGCGGATAACCCGATTCTTTCAAAACCATACCGATCGGCAGTTCCATTCGGTCCTGCAATTTTATCATTTTTGCGACGAGTCGTGATCCGGGCGTGAGCAGCGGGCCGATGCCGTAGCGGACCTGTTGGGTGCCGATAAGATAGAAATGTTTGTATTCGGGCAGGACGCATCCCGCGTACAACAGAGCGAGCTGCTCATTTCGCATCGGGACAAATCCATCCGGCAGAAATGGGAAGCTAAGGTAAAAACCGGTCGCCGCGACGATCATGTCAAAGTCGTCGCTAGTCCCGTCTGTAAAATGCACGGTCTTGCCGTCAAATCTTGCGATGTCGGGACGAGGTTTGATGCGACCGTGTTTGAGGTAATGGAATATCTCCGTGCTGATCGTGGGATGCCTTTCGAATATCTTATGATCGGGTCTCGGAAGGCCATAATCCTCATACTTGCCGATGACAACTCTTAATAGACCTCGCAGCAAGAATCTCTGGACAAAAACCGGCAGATGCACGAGCGGCGATTCGATCGAGGGTTTGCCGAACACGGTTTTTGGCGTCATCCAGTAGCCGCGGCGAAGGCTCAGATGCGCCGACGCCGAAACGCGGGCGGCCTCTGACACGACATCGCAGGCAGAGTTCCCGCCGCCAATGACCAGGACGCGTTTGCCGGCAAGCTGGTCGGGCGATTTGAAATCTTTTGAATGTATATACTCGCCGGTAAACTCGCCCGGATACTTCGGAAACCGCTTGTCCCAATGATGGCCGTTGCAGACGAGAATGCCTTTGTAGATACGCCGTTCGCCGGTTGCTATTTCAACATCCCAGAGTTCATCGCTTCGAGGACGAACAGCCGTGACTTTCGTCTCAAATTCGATTTTTTGCCGCAGGTTGAATGCCTCGGTGTAAAGCTTGTAATACGCGCCCATCTGCGGCTGGCTTGGAAAATCCGGATAGTCCGACGGCATCGGGAAATCGGTGAATTCGGTGGTTTTTCGCGACGAGATTATATGAGCCGTGCGGTATGTGCCGTGATACCAATTGCCGCCAACCTCGTCATCGGCCTCGACCTGGTCATACGCGATGCCCGCGTCTTTCAACGCCTTGGCATGGGACAGGCCGCACGGCCCGGCACCGATCACCAACATCATTTC
>JANPCJ010000281.1:0-2480 GCA_031430895.1 Chloracidobacterium sp.
GAGCGGGGGCAAGCCCGCCTTCCTGACTGTCATTTTTTAACTTGATTTTATTGCTCAGTGATTCATTGTGTGCCGGCGCTGGAAACTTAAGAGGATCCGCGAGAAATTTCAGCTTCGCTGTGCTCGACATTCAAAAATTCCTTCAATCTTGAAGGCGCGGTCGAATCGTGTAGGGATTTCGCGGCTTCGGGCCGGCCCCGACGATTGTCCCTCGGCAATTCGACCGTGATGGTCGTTCCTTTTCCCTCGCGGCTGCGGACGTTTATTACGCCGTTGTGATCCTTGACGATCTGATAGACGATCGAGAGACCGAGACCGGTGCCGCCCGACGTTGAATTCGAGAAGGGCTCGAAAAGCTGTTCGACCTGTTCGGGCGACATTCCGTGACCGGTGTCTTCGAAAACGATTCGGATACGGTTATTCGGAATCGTTAAAAGGCCGATGCGAAGCGTGCCGCCGTTAGGCATCGCCTGAAGAGCGTTGCGGGCGAGGTTCCAGAATATCTGTTTCAATTGCGTCGAATCAGCGGAAATAACAATTGGTTTAATGCCCAGATCATCATTTAGCACATGATTTTCCAGGACATCGGGACTGTGCCTCAAAAGTGTGATCGTGTCCTTTATCGCTTCGCCAACATCGGTGTCGGTAAAATCGGCGGCGGCGGGTCGGGCGTAGCCGAGGAAGTTTGTGATTATACTGTTTAGCCGGTCAGACTCTTTCAGGATGATGTCCATCAGGCTGGCCTGCATCGATTCGCGCGGCGTACTCGATTCGAGAACCTGTATCGCACCGCGCATGGCGCCGAGCGGATTTCTAATCTCGTGGGCCAACCCGGCGGCGACGCGGCCGACGGCCGCGAGGCGATCTTTCCGCCGGACGCTGTCCTCCATCGAGCGTATTTCAGTCAGATCCTGAAACGTGATAATCAAACCTGTCGCTTCGTGTTTCTCAGAGAATAAAAGCGAAACGCTGAAACCGATTCTAACGGCAAACCCATCCGGTGTGGTCAGATCAGCCTCGAATCTTGGCAATTGTTCGCCATCGCCGGCCGCCTCGAGGGAAAGATTTATCTGTTCGCGGATATCGCCAAAAAGTTCATAGATCGACTTGCCCTGCATCTCATCGAGCCGGTAGCCGGTGATCTCGGTCGCAGCTGCATTAAAGGTGTAGATGTTGCCGTCGAGATCGGTCGTAACGAGACCCGAGCGGATTGATTCGACAATTCGCTCGTGAAGCACCCTAAGAGTCGCCAGCGTTTTCGTCGTTTCCTTTAGTTCCTCGCCCGACGACCGCCGATCGGAAAGCCTCGATGCGAGCAGGCCGACGACGAGCAAAGCAACCACATGAAAACTCACAATCTGTACGACCTTGGCCGTCGGCTGCTGGGAGCCGAACGTCTCAATGAGCGAATTTACCGTGAGAAACGACAGAGAAATAAACAAAAATGCGCAGAGGGCAGCCATCAGCAGCGTCGCGAGCGGCTTCATAAAGAAGCTCGCGACGCTGATCAGAACGATATAGAGCGTGATATAGGGCGACGTCAAATCACCGGTTCGCCAGATGAGCCACGTTATCAGGAGGACATCAAAAAGAAATTGAACGCGAATCTGCCCGGCGAAATTCCTGTTCAAACGCAATAGGAAGAAATATACGATCGTCAGCCCGACCGAGATGACAAAAACGAGCAGAAGACCAAACAATAGACCTTCAGGAAAAGCTTCGATCGATACGCGAAGCGTTCCGCTAAACCACAGCCAACTGGTAACCAACAGCAAAAAGGTAGCCAAAAGACGCCCGATTATCAGCGTCTGTATGCTTTGCATTTGCTTTGCATTGGCCGAAACTTCCTTTTCGTCTAAACTGGTCATATTTCGGAGCCTAATATGAATAATGAAAATGAAAAGAGTTCGCCCGTTTTTGAACAGCGGCCCTGGGGCAGCTTCACCATTCTGGACGAGGGTGACAATTATAAGGTAAAGAGAATCGAGGTTTTACCCGGAAAGCGCCTGAGCTACCAGCGCCATTCCCGCCGCTCGGAACACTGGTTCGTTGTCAACGGCATAGCTAAAGTAACATTAAACGGCGTTCAATTGCTAGTAAATAAGGGTGAAGCCCTTGATATTGCGAGGGAAGATGCACATCGCGTGGAGAACCCCGACGCCTCGGAATTGCTCGTTTTTATTGAGACCCAGACCGGCGAATACTTTGGCGAGGATGATATTGTCAGGCTCGAAGATGATTTTGGGAGACAAAGAGGCGAAGAATAACCTAAGTGCTTACCGAAGGACAGTCAGGAAGGCGGGCTTGCCCCCGCTCTGACTGGTTGATTGAGGGCCATCGAAGAGCGGGGGCAAGCCCCATTCGCGCCAAGTTAAGGCCGTAATTGTTGATATAGCATGACATGGAGACGGCGAGAACGTCGCGTATTTCTGGACTTTGTAGGCTTCAATGTTTTCGTCGCGGAGCGACGTTGTGAATTT
>JANPCJ010000282.1:0-16324 GCA_031430895.1 Chloracidobacterium sp.
GGCCCGAGACATTTCCGCTCAACCAGTTATCAAAATCCCGCTGCTCCATTACATAGACAAAACCACCCATGCCCGAATGGTTCAGGCCGCAGTATTCGGCACAGAACAAATGGTATTTGCCCGGTTTTGTCGGCTGAAACCAGAGATATGTATAACGTCCCGGCACGACGTCTGCCTTGGTCCTAAAGGCAGGTATCGAAAAGTCATGAAGCACATCCTCGGTCGTCATCGTCAATTTCACGTTGCGTCCCACTGGAACGTGCAACTCGTTTATCTCGCGTTGCCCCGTCTCATGCTGGGCCTTCCACATCCACTGTTTGCCGACGACATATATCTCCATCGAGTCTTCCGGCGGGTTAAACTGATTAAAAAATACAATTACACCGCCGAGAAAGATGGTCATCGAAATGACAAACGGGATGATCGACCAGACGGTTTCGAGCACCATCGAACCATGCATTTCCTCGGGCGTCGCAAATTTTTCGACCTCGCGATATCTGATCGCGAAAAAGAATATCGCCACGACAATCGGAATCGTAAACGCCACGCTCACTACGATCAGATAGAAATACAAAAGATCTACCTGCCACGCGAACGTCGAGGCTTGCTCCGGAAATAATGGCACCCAATTTGTACTCTGCATAAATCTTTAGTGATGAGCTGTGAACGGTGAGTGATGAGTAAAACCACTTGTCGCTCATCACTCATCACTCATCAATCATCGCTATCTTCTTCTTGTTTCGCCGCCAAAACACAAACCCCATCGTCCCCAGCCCGATCAAAGTCAGAACGCCGCCAAGACGCATTACCCGCAATATTGCCAGCCCATATTTGCCGGTCGCCGGATCGTAATGATAGCAGTAAAGCAAAAGCTGTTCGGCGGCGTTTCCAACCCGGTTCTGACCGGATTCCATGATGCCGAACTTCACGTCCTTCGGCGAATAGTCGATGCCGTAAAAATATTTCGACAACTTTCCGTCCGGTGTCGCGACCATTATTGCGGCGGCGTGAGCAAACTGATTGCTCTTTTCGTCCCATTTATAGCTAAAACCGGCGGCGGACGTCGCGATATCAATCGATTCCTGCGTTCCGGTCAAAAAATGCCACCCTTTCTCGGTGCCTGGCCTGCCGTAACGCTCCAAATAGCTCGCCTTTTTGTTTTTCGCAAGATCGGGCTTATCAAACTCGCGGGCGTCAAAACTGATCGCAACCACGTCAAATTCCTTTCCGGCGTCAAACGATATTCCTTTAAGCGAGCCGGTCAACCCGTTCAAAACCTGGTTGCAAAGCATCGGACATTCGTAATAGACAAACGCCACGATCACTGGTCGCCCCGTGTTAAAAAAGCTGCTGAGTTTTACCACCTGCCCGCTCTCGTCCTTAAACTCGGTTTCAAGCGGCAATTGTGCCCCAAGCTTTTGCTCGATTCCGACCTTTTTCAACGCTTCCGGCAATCCGCTCGCTTCTGAGATCGATGGATCATATGTCTTTGGAGAATACAACGGCGAATTGTAATGCTCGTTTTTCTGCGCAGGAACCGAAATGACAGATAATATCGCAATGCCAAGGACGACAATCTTGAAAAACACTAATTTTCCGAACCTCTTCTTAATCACTTTCACTATTCACCGTTCACTATCTTACCTTCTCGTTTCCGACGCCATTCGCCCGCCGCTCGCCTCGGAAAAATAAGAACGCGAGTCCTTTAATAATTTTTCCGCTTCCGGACCGCTTTTAGCTTTTACATTTTGACTCAGGAATTTTTCCTTAGCCTCATGGATCGGCATCATCGTCACCGCTCCGGTCGTTTTGTCCTTTTGCCCGTGCTCAATGAGATCGGCCCACTGCTTCTTAAGTTCATCGTACTCAGCCTGCGGGCGTCCCAATTCCATGTTGATACGGCCTTTTTCCGATTCGACGCCGAAACCCGGGGCCAACTGGAGCCGCGGTTCGGGCGGGAGGCGTTCCCTGTCGGACATCGCCATCGGATTCTTGGCACCCGCGTTCTCGACCGAGTAGTCCTTTAACACGTTCAGCAATGCCCACATTAGGGCAAAGGTAACGACAATAAGCAGGAAAAGCCCGATCGCGAACCCAAATATGCCTTTGAGCTGAATCTCGTTCTGCTCGTACGGTATCTTAAGATCAACCGCAGCCTTTTCGTGTTTTGCAGATCCCATGAGTTTAGTTCCGAGTTCCGAGTTCCGAGTTTCCAATTGTCCCAACTTCCTCAACTCGGAACCCGGAACTCGAAACCTTCTTTAATGCCCTCTACCGTGAGCGATGGCTTCTTCAAAATATGGATCTTTCGCCGGTACCATCGGCCGTTTTAGCAATTCACCAAAGAACCACCACAACCAAATCCCCCCAACGGCAATCGGTGCGACAAAATCCATCCAACTGATATAAAACGCACCTTGTTCCAATCCGCCGGCGGCCAACCGGTAGCTCGGCCCGATCGTGTAAAACATATCTACGAGCCGCATGACCAGAATAAAGACCGCGAGGCTTGCCAACCACCGGGCTTTTCGCTTGAAATCCTGCTGGAGCAAAACCAGGAAAGGAAACGCGAAATGGAACACGATCAGAGCAACCCCGATATATCCCCAGCCGCCTTTCATGCGGGTTATGTACCAGCCGGTTTCTTCCGGCAAATTGCCCGACCAGATAATCAAAAACTGTGAGAAATTAAAATAAGCCCAGACCATAGTCAGGGCCAGCATCAGTTTCCCGAGATCGTGAAAATGCCGTTTGCCCAGAACGCCGTCCATCGGCGATTTGTCAGAAAGATAAGCGAGCACAGCGACAACAAAACAAAAACAGCTTAACGCCCAGCCGGCGACAAACAGCAATCCCCACATCGTCGAAAACCAATACGGATCGAGCGTCATCATCCAGTCGACGACCGAAAATGTAACGACGAGAGCATAAATGACCATTGTCGGCCCCGAGAATCGCGATGCCTTCTCAAGCACCAGTCGCGATTCTTCGACCGTGCTGGTCCGATCCTGCTCCGCCGACCATTTATTGAGCAGATAAACCATAACGCCCCAAATAGCGAAATAGATCACCGAGCGTACGATCCAAAACCACGGGAGCAGATATATGCCGCGAGCCTCGATAGCGTGATCGGTCGGCGGCAGACGCGTCCATTCGTACATGCTGTGGGTGTAAACGCCGATCGCAAGCGGAATGAACATCAAAAAGATCACCGGCAATGTCCGCGAGCCCGCCTCGACTGTGCGACGGATAACAACGCCCCACGCTCCACCGGTCAAATATTGCAGCATCAAAACGCCAAGCGACCCAATGCCGATGCCGCTCCAAAAAATGAATCCCAAAAGCCACGACCGCAGAGCCTGTTCCGTATTGAAATACGCCCCAACCGCCCAGATTATAAGGGCGATGCCGCCGATACCGAGCGCGAGGGTTCGGAAACGGTTGATCTCGGCCGGAGCGTAATATTTTTCCAGTTTCGCCATTTACGGTTTACCTAGCGTGGGCCGGTTCGGCCGGCTTCGGGGTTGCTGAATTCGAATTCATCTTCATCGTCTCTTCCGGGTTCTGTCCGACCTGCAACGCCCGGATATACGCGACTATCGCCCATCGGTCAGCCGGCTGGACCTGGTACGCGTAGCTGTTCATCTTGCCCCAACCGTTTGTCATGACATCGAAGTAATGCCCGACCGGAGCATTTCTCAAACGGTCGTCGTGATAGGTTGGCGGTTGAGGAAATCCGCGCCGGACGATCATTCCGTCGCCCTTGCCAACCGGGCCGTGGCAGACAATACAGTAGATGTTGTATCGCTCCTGGCCACGATCAACCAGTTCTTTTGTCACCGGCACCGGAAACTCGTCGATGTCATTTGGAAAACTCGAAACAAGCGTGTTTCCCGTCGCATCGGTCGTCGTGGCGACCGGCGCACTCAGATTCGGATTGTCTACCTTTCCGGTATAAAAAGCTTTGTTATCGCGAAGCTGCCCGCGGGCCACGGTCCCCTCGATCTTGTCCCGTGAACCCCGCTTGTCGCTAAAAAACTCGCTCTTTTTGTAAGCCTTATATCGCGGCTGGTCCTGCATATCAAAGCGCACACCGCAACCGACCGCCAGTAAGCAGTAACCGGTAAGCAGTAAGCAGTAAGCAGTCCTCCGGCCGAAAATCGTTGGCTGACCGCTAAACGCTGTTCGCTGATCGCTATTCTGGAACATCAAATACCTCCTGAGCGTCCAGGCCTTCCATAAAATTTCTCGTTTCGGCGTAATCGTATTTCGGATCGTCCGATTCGATGATGAGAAAGAACTTCTCACGCGTTGCAAGCGCAAAGCGAGGCACATTGAAAACCGGGTGATACGGCATCGGCAACCCGTTTAAGAACAGCATTCCAAACACGGCGACAAAAGCCGCGAACAAGATCGTCAACTCGTAGGCCGGCGGAATGAATGACGGAAGGCTGAAATGAGGCCGGCCGCCCACAATGATCGGCCACTCCAAAACGTGAACAAAATACTGAAGCCCGATTCCCGTAAAAAGACCCGTAACACCGCCCGCGAAGATCAGATACGGCAAAATGCTCCGCTTGATGCCGAGTGCCTCGTCAATTTCATGGAGCGGGAATGGCGAAAACGCGTCCGTTTTTGTATAGCCGGCATCGCGCACAGCTCGGGCCGCGTCGACCAGTTCGGTCGGCGTATCGAATTCAGCCATTATCCCGTGCAGTTTCATAACAGTGGTCAGTGGTCAGTGGTTAGCGGTCAGTGGCAGTCTTTTACTGCCTACTGCCTTCTGCCAACTGCCTACTGATTTGGCGGATCGGTACGATCGTAGGTGTACTCAATCTCGTTCACATTCTCCTCAAAATCCTGTTGATGGCCGTGTACATTTGCCTCCGGCAAGAGCGTTCTGACCTCAAATATCGAAATGATCGGCACAAACCTGACAAACAGATATATCAGCGTAAAGAAAAATCCGATCGTCCCGGTAAACATTGATATATCGAACATCGTCGGGCTGTACATCGCCCATGACGACGGTAAAAAGTCGCGATGCAAACTGGTAACGATAATTACAAAACGCTCGAGCCACATGCCGACGCTGACGATGATCGAGATTACGAACAGCCAAAACTCGCTTTCCCTAAACCGTTTGAACCACAAGAACTGGATCGATATACCGTTACAGAAGATCAAAAGCCAGTACGACCACCAATACGGCCCTTCCCAGATGCGGTTCTTTATCATGAAAACTTCGTATTGCGACGCACTATACCAGCCAAAAAAAGCTTCCATCGCGTAACCGTAAACCACGATCAGACCGGTCGCGAGCATGACCTTCGCCATAAAGATCAGGTGCGTCTTGGTGATAAAATCTTCCATCCGGTACCAATGACGCAGCGGAATACAAAGAATCAGCACCATCGCAAACCCAGCGAACACTGCACCAGCCACAAAATAGGGCGGAAAGATGGTAGCGTGCCAGCCCGGAACCTGTGACACCGAGAAGTCGAAGGACACAATCGAGTGGACAGAAAGCACCAGTGGCGTCGAAAGCCCGGCGAGTATCAGATATGTGATTTCATACCTGTGCCAATGCCGCGCCGAACCGCGCCAGCCCCATGAAAGCGCGGCGTAGATAAACTTAAAAAACTTGTTCTTGGCACGATCACGCAGCGTTGCGAGATCCGGAATAAGGCCAACGTACCAAAACAAAAGCGAAACCGTCGCGTACGTCGAAACCGCGAAAACATCCCAAATCAAAGGGCTGCGGAAATTTGGCCAGATTCCCATCGTATTCGGATATGGAAAAAGCCAATACGCCGCGAGCCACGGACGACCCGTATGGAGCAAAGGAAACATCGCGGCGCAGGCCACGGCAAACAGCGTCATCGCCTCGGCAAAACGGTTAATCGACGTGCGCCACTTCTGATTTAGCAGAAGCAGAATGGCCGAGATTAGAGTTCCCGCGTGGCCGATACCGATCCACCAAACAAAGTTGATAATATCAAAAGCCCAACCGACCGGCTGGTTGTTTCCCCAGATTCCGATACCATTTGCAAGCAGCCAAACAGTCGTAAACAGCAGAAGTTGCGCGATCATGAACGCGATGCCAAAACCGATAAACCAGTGAAACGGCGTACGCTTTTTCAGCGTAACATTGCTGATCTTGTCGGTGACGCTAGCAAATGTATGATCGCCCTCGATCATCGCGGGGTGGAGTTTTCGTTGAAGTTCTTGATCGTCCTTCATCTAGTGCGCTTCTCCTCCCGTCGTTTTGGCCGCCGGCGTAGCGGCATGATCGTCCTTCTTCGCCGGTATTTTATAATCCGGCATTTCCTTGTTCTGATTTTTCAGCCCGGAGAGATAAGTCGTTCGCGGCTGCGTGTTTAATTCATTTAGAAGTTTGTAGTCGCGATGATCCTTCTTGGTTTTCGCGATCTTGCTGTTCGGATCGCTGATGTCACCAAATGTGATCGCCTCTGTAGGACATGCCGATTGACAAGCGGTCACCACCTCGCCGTCACGAATTTTTCGCCCGTCTTTCTCCGCCTCGATGCGAGCCGCTGAGATACGCTGTGTGCAATACGTACATTTCTCCATCACGCCGCGGCTGCGAATCGTAACCTCAGGGTTTCGCATCAGCTTGTACTGCGGCGTGTTCCAATCCTGATAAAGCAGGAAATTGAAACGGCGAACCTTGTAAGGGCAGTTATTAGAACAATAACGCGTTCCGACACAGCGGTTATAAACCATGTCGTTCAGCCCCTCGGCACTGTGAACCGTAGCGTGGACCGGGCATACGACCTCGCACGGCGCCTGTTCGCATTGCTGGCACAAAACGGGCTGGAAATGCGGGCCGTCAGGGTTATTCAGATCGTCGCCACCGTAATAGGCGTCGATTCGCATCCAGTTCATCTCACGGCTGCGGCTGACCTGTTCTTTGCCAACGACCGGGATATTATTCTCCGACTGACACGCCAAAACACAAGCGTTGCAGCCGACACACGAATTGAGGTCGATCGACATGCCCCATTTATAATTCTGATTATAAACCGCCTGATGCTGTTCGTACGGGTACATCGACTTTGGATATTCGTCGTGTTGGTGCCCCATATCGGGATGCTTCTCAAAGTCTTCAAGATCCCAGACACGCAACAGATCGCGGCCTTCCATATTAAAATGGATCTGCGTCGAAGCGATGGTCGTTTTTTCCCCCCGTTTAGCGATTTCCCCAAAACCGTAATTCATCGCATCCGATCGCCGTACGTCAAAGGCACTATACCCGATTCCAGTTCCAATTTTGCCCGCACGAGTCCGTCCGTAACCCATGTGGATGGTGACAACATCATCCGGCTGACCGGGCGTAATCCACATCGGAACCGGTTTCTGAATATCGGCACCCTGATATTTGAGCGTGACGAGGTCGGAAAACATATTTCCGCCTTTTGTGTTAATAAAGCTCGTCCCGCGCACACCACCCGATTTCTCGTCAGCGTCATTGCCGGCGTTTATACCCAATCTCGCCGCGGTTTTCGGGCTGATCAGGGCGACATTGTCCCAAGTAACCTTGTTTAGCGGGTTTGGCAATTCCTGTAGCCAGCCATTATTTACAAAACGGCCGTCATAGACGCACGGGTCCGGGAGGATCGAAATTTCGAGACTGCCGTTTGCTGCCGGTTTGGTTTCCGGCTGGCTTAAAAAAGCGGTTGTCGCAGTCACCGTTTTCGGCGTGGCGGCGGTTCCCGGAATAAATCCGTCGTGTACCGCCTTTCGCCAATTGTCTTCAAAACTCTTTGGCGCGGCGCCACTTGCCGCAACCGGGCCAGCCGTCCGGGGAGTGGCAGCCGGCGTAGGCGTAGGTGACGCGGCTGGTGCCGACGTTTCTTTCTTGACGGGCTCTGAATGCGTCGTTTCCGAATGCGTCTCCGTTTTCGCTTCGGGGGCAGCCTCAGTCTTTACTTCAGTTTTGGCGGGTGCGGCAACGGGAGCCGCAGTTATGGTCTTGGTCTGCCAATATTCCTTAACAATGTCATGGTCTTTCTTATCGAAATTCTCTTTCAGGAATAGCTGAACGACCTCGTGAATATTCTTGCCGTCATAGAGCGGAGCTATGAGCGGCTGGACGATTGAAACGGTGCCGTCGTAGGCCCGTGCGTCGCTCCAACCTTCGAGATAATGTTTTTCGTGAACGTGCCAATAACAATAATCCGCAGTTTCGTCGGCATGCATGCCGAGATGGACACGCATTGGAACTTTGGTCATCCGCTCGGTATTCAATTTCAGATCGGCCGGGCTGTTGTAGACCGGATTACCGCCTAAAATAACGAGCATCTTGACCCGTCCGGTATCGATATCGGCGATCAACTCGCGAAGCTGTTCGATCTGCGTTTTCTCCGTCCCCGGCGACATCGGATCAGCGTAGGCCACGGTCTCACCCACGTTCCCAAGAACCGCATTCATCGCGTGGGCCAAAGCATGAACAACCGCCGATTGATTATCACCCGCCACCACGAGCGATTTGCCGTTATGCTCGACAAGGTCTTTTGCCATCGCCGCGATCCACGCCGCATTCTCAGTGTAGGTCGAATTTGCACCCGCAACACCGACGGCTTTTGCAATCGCCTTTGCGACCTCGGCCATTTGACTCGGCTTGACGGCGATTCGGTGATCGGCCTTCGCACCGGTCAGGCTGATCGTCGTCTCTACCGAATAAAGCCGGTTGATCTCTTTCTTCGCTTCCGAAAATGCCTTGCCCTTTGCAAAATCTTTTATGTAGGCGACATTAAATCCGGAGAAGATATCGGCGTCGAGCGACAAAATCCGCTCGGCTTTATCAAATTTGTAGATCGTCTGAACCGGCGATCCAAAGGCCATCTTCGCCCCGGCCATTGCATTGTCCCGATTAACCGGCTCGTACTGAATCCATTTCGAATTCGGCAGTTCTGTCCTTACCTTAGCGAACTGATCGATAAGGGTCGGCGAGGTCACGGTTTCGGTCAAGAATCTGATACCCGCACCGCCATCCTTTCGATTCTCCTCGACCGAGGCCCGAAGCTCGGTCATAAAGGCTTCCCACGTTTTCGGCCCGCCGCGATACGTCACTTCCTGCGAACGGTCGGGGTCGTACATTCCCAAAAGCGAGGCCTGTGCGAGAATATCGGTTGCTCCGCGGCTGCCGGGATGGTCGGGATTTCCCTCGATCTTTACCGGACGGCCTTCGTATGATTTTGCCAAAAGACCGGTCGCAACGCCGCCGAGCGACATCGCGGTCGCAAAGAAATTTGCCTTGCCCGGCAGCATTCCCTCTTGCGGCGTCACGTAGGGAACAATCTTTTCGGGCGGCTGGATAACGCAGCCGCTAAGGCCGGCGAGGGCCAGCGACGCTCCCATTACCTTTACAAAATTACGGCGACTAAGGGAATTGTCCCATTCCTCGATCTCGTGCGGATATTCCTCGGCGATAAACTCGCGAAATTCGGGCGTGTCGGCATGTTCCTCGATACTGCGCCAGTATTCCTTCCCGTTCTGCGACACGATCATGTCACGAAGTAAGGCAAAATTCTTTTTGTTTTCCGCTACTGGCATTTTTACAATCCCTATTGGTTAGCCGCAAAAAGGCTCAAAAGACGCAAAAATAAGATTTCCAACTTTCTTTCCTTTTCCTCCGCATTTTGCGCGTTTTGCGCCATTTTGCGGCAACCCCTCTTATCTGTGACACGTCGAGCAACTGGTAAGCATCTCTTTACTGCGAATCTTGTGATCTACCTTTAATTTCTTGCGTTCGGCTTCATCAAGATCACCGTCGGCCCACTGCATGTTATAGATCTCGGATTTTGGCCTGATAAATTTTTCCGGCTCGCGGTGGCAGGCGATACACCATTCCATTTGCAACGTATTTTCCTGGTAAACGGCGGGCATATTGTCTATCCGACCGTGGCAGGTCGAGCAACCTACGCCTTTTGCAATATGAATGCTGTGATTAAAATAAGTATATTCGGGTAGGTCGTGAACGCGTTCCCACTCGATCGGTTTGTTTTCGCGGAAGCTCGCCCTGACCGGCTCGAGGTACGGGCTGTCCGCCCACAACTGGCTGTGACAATTCATGCAGGTTTGGGTCGAAGGCATGCCCGCCGAGGCCGTCGTCTCGACCGTCTGATGGCAATACCGGCAATCGATTCCGTCATCGCCGACGTGATGTTTGTGGCTAAACTGGACCGGCTGTTGCCTTTCGACATAACGCCCCGTCAAGTACGATGAACGGGCTATCTGCGTATAAGCCAGGAACGCGCCGCCAGCCAAAACAACGCCCATGACCATACTGATCCGGGCGATATTGTTCGCACTTTTATTGAAAAATTGGGCCATCCGTAAGTTCGCGTCGAAGGCGTCTTGCAACGATTAGACTTTCCCGAGCCTCAAACGTCACCCGTTCGGGCCATGCGCCTGAGTGAAAGTCGGTCATAAACTAATTACAGTAAAGCTGTAAAAGATTTTACTAAAACTTATAAATTCCGCAAATTGCACATATCTATAATTAGTCATGCCTGGGGCTTGGGCAATCGTTTGATATATTAGTTTCGTTAATAAGACGGATTACCGGTGTCAGAAATCGTGAGCGGTAGCGACCGGGTTCCGATTTCACGGCGATTAGAAACACCGGTCGCTACCGCTCACGGTTCTGACCTTCTTCACCGCTAATAAATGCGGCTCCGATCGCGGCCGCATTCATCCCGAGTTCACCCTCAACAATGCTCGTCGAATTAAACGACGGCTCAAATGAAAGCTCACGCGCCCGCTCGATGATCGCGTCAAGCACAACCTGTTTCGCCTGCATTATTTCACCACCGACGACGATCGTTTCGATATTGAGCAGGTTGATCACACTTGCAATGGCGGTCCCAACATACGTTCCCGTCCGTTCGAGCATCATCTGGGCAAAATCGTCGTCGTTGCCCGCGGCGTTTATGATTGCCTGAAGATTTATTGCCTCTTCCGGCAATTTGTTTAGCGAAGATGTGCTGTCCTGGCTAAACCGGCTTCGTGTCCGCCGGATGATATTTGCGGCCGAAGCCGCGTCTTCGAGCCGCATTCCTTCGGAATTTATCGGAACGTAGCCGAATTCCCCGGCAAAACCAGCGGCCCCGCGCCATATCTCGCCGCCAAAAATAAACGCGCCTCCGACGCCCACGCCTAAAGTCGCATAAAACATATTGCGGCTCCCACGCCCGGCGCCGAGGCGATATTCGCCATAGGCCGCGGCGTTGGCGTCGTTTTCGATCTCCACCGATAAACCCGTTGCCGCGACGACGTCGTTCACCAGATCGACATCCGAATGGCGTGGAATATTGGCTGAGAATGCCACCCGGCCGGTTTTACGGTCAACAAGCCCCGGCACGGCAATGCCGATTCCTTGAAAGCCAAATTCCCTCTCCATCTCCGTGACCAGAGTTATCAATTCGGGAACCGTGCCACGCTCATCCGCAATCGGGATCGAGCGGGCCGCTGCGACCTCGCCGTTTTCACCTATAACGACGGCGTTCAGACCGGTGTCCGAGATCTCAACGCCGATACGAGTACCATTCTGGTTTGGGGAATCAACCATATTAAAAGCTCTTGTGTGAGGAAACTAAACGCGATTTTAGCCACTGCTTGTTTGAGAGTCAAACGACTGGAGCGCTTAGGCTTCCCGCTTATCAACTCGGAAAAGGGCATTCGGCGCGAGGGCATCCGCGAACGAATCCAAAGCGATTCGGTGCGGGCAAGCGAGACTCTTGCGATCGAGTCCGTTGACTGAATGCCGCGGCACGAGATACTCTCGTTTATGCGGCCCCCAAACTGAAGCTGCGCCATACGCGGCTGTTTCAATATGGATCTCCAGCTTTACGATCTGATCGCGCAGTACGGTATCTACGCGGTGTTTGCCCTCTGCACGGTCGAGGGCGATATCACGCTGTTGATCTCGGGCACGATGGCTCAGGGCGGACTTTTCGGCCCATGGGGGTTTTTTTGGGTTTTCCTGGCCGGGACTCTCGGCGGCATCGTGGGAGATTCTGTAGGCTACGCGATCGGGCGGATTTTTCACCGGAACGCTCAGGATTACCGATTTTATCAGGTAGCCCAGCCGCGCGTGGAAAAACTGATTGAAAAATTTGGCGGTTTCGCCATAATAATCTCGAAGTATATTTACGGAATACGCGTAGCCGTCTGCGTGTCGTACGGTGTGAGCAAAATGCCGTATCTAAGATTTCTCGGACTGAGCGCGATAAGCTGTTCGCTCTGGGTTCTGCTTTTGTCGGGTCTCGGGTATTTTTTCAGCGGCGCCATTACCTCCATGATCGGCGACTTTAAACAGGTCGGCTTCGCGCTATTTTTTATCGTGATGTTCGGCGTAATCGTCTTTTACGTTATAGAACGGTACTGGCTGTCTGAACGAGTCGAGGCCGCCGCGCCCGAGACGATTCAAAGAATCGAGGAAAAACTCCACGCGGTCGAGGAAGTCGCCCAGGAAAAATTTCATGATCTCAGCGAACGTCTCCATCTGACCCGCGAGCCGAACCGCGGCGAAGACATGGAGAAAAGGAGAAAAGGAGAAAAGGAGAAGAGCGGCGCGGACTTTCAGAAACGGGAGCCGTAGCGACCGAATTCTTTCAGGTCACTGTCTGACAACTGACGCTGACAACTGACAACTGACGAATGATAATAGAATCATCCGCCCCGACCCGAGTCGATTTGGCCGGCGGGACAATTGATATTCCGCCTCTTTTCCTCTTTCACGAGGGTGCCGCCACGGTTAATTTTGCCGTCAGCCTCTTGGCGCATTGCCGTATCGAGACGCGGGAAGATGAGCGAATCATTCTCGAGTCCGTTGATCAGAGTGCGACGGTTGAAACATCCATCGGTTCGATTTCGAGCTTAAAGGATGAGTCACGGCTTGAACTTCTCTCAAAACTGGTCTACTTTTTCCGTCCCGAAACCGGCTTTCACATGACGACCGAATCCGAGGCACCGGCGGGGGCGGGTCTCGCCGGCTCCTCGACGCTAAATATCGCCTGCATCGGTGCGCTGAATAAGCTTGTCGGCGACCGTTACACAGCCGACCGATTTATACCCATCGCCGCGAATGTAGAATGCCAGGTCATCCGAGTGCCGACAGGTTTTCAAGACTACTACTCCGCCCAATATGGGGGCGTGGCGAGTATTCATTTCGGGCCCGACGGCATATCGCGTGAGGATTTGGATGTTGATATCTCCGCTTTGGAAAGGCGAATTGCCGTCTGTTACACCGGAGAGCCACGCAACTCCGGCATCAATAATTGGGAGATTACAAAACGCCATATAGACGGCGACAGTGAGATATTCGAAATTTTCGAGGGAATTCGCGACACGTCTATAGATATGCGGCTCGCCCTAATCGAGCAGGATTGGAACGCTGTCGGCGCCATTTTGGCAAACGCTCATCCCCACCGAAAACGTCTCTCGCCAAATATCACAACCCCGCAAATGGATCGCCTCATAAACGCGGCGCTCGCCAATGGAGCAATCGCCCCTAAGGTATGCGGTGCCGGCGGCGGCGGATGCATGGCGTTCTTTTGCGAAGACGGCCGGCGTACCGAAGTCGAGGCCGCTCTCGCGGCGCAGAATGGAGCTACCGTGCTGAACTGGCATGTAAACGCCGACGGGCTGGTGGTAAAAGTTGCGATATAGAGTTCAGATGTCGTATCCGAGATTACAGGTCAGGAAGGGTTGCTCTGCACCCGCTTTTGGATCTCTACAATAGGTTTACGTCAGGGCCGAACGCGGCTTAATCTTACCCTGCAAGAACCCGCGAGCGCCGCCCGTAAGGGCGGGCAGGATGCTCGCCGCTTCAGTCAAGCGGCAGTCTCAATCTGAGCTATCGCCTTCGTCAACGATCGAAAAATGTCCCGCCCGTCGTTCGATCCCAGCATTTCCTCGCAGGCTCGTTCAGGATGCGGCATCATGCCGAGGACATTGCGGTCGAGATTGCAGATGCCGGCGATGTTCGCACGTGCTCCGTTCGGATTTGCCGCGGCGGTGATGCCGCCGTTTTCGTCGCAATAACGAAAGACGATCTGGCCGTTTTCTTCGAGAGAATTGTAGGTTGCATCATCGCAGGTATAGTTGCCTTCGGCATGAGCGATTGGTATTGAAAGCACCTTCGCCGGATCGACCTCGGATGTAAATGGAGTATTGGCGCTTTCGAGCCGCAGATTGATGTGTTTACATACAAAATGAAGACCGGCGTTCCGCATCAACGCGCCCGGCAGCAAACCCGCTTCGCAAAGTATCTGAAACCCGTTGCAAATCCCAAAAACGAACTTCCCCTCTGCCGCGAAATCCTTTATCGCTTTCATCACTGGCGAAAATCTGGCCAAAGCTCCTGCCCTCAAATAATCGCCATACGAAAATCCGCCAGGCACAATTACCGCGTCATAGCCGCTAAGGTCCGTTTCCTGGTGCCAAACGAAGTCCACAGGCTGTCCGACATGTTTTGACACAACGTGGTAAGCGTCGTGATCGCAATTTGAACCAGGAAAAACGATAACTCCAAATTTCATATCTCGAACTGGGAGCCCGGACGGCTCGTCCGGTGTACGCACGGACGGGCCGTCCGTGCTCCAATTAGGCAATCTCCACTCGGTAATCCTCGATCACGGGGTTTGCAAGTACGTCTTTTGCTATTCGTTCTACCGCTGAACGGGCATCCGCTTCGCTAACCGACTCGTCGAGGGCGATCTCGAAATATTTGCCCTGCCTGATATCGCCGATATTGTCGAACCCGAGCGACTCGACCGAATGATGGATCGCCTTGCCCTGCGGATCGAGGACGCTCGGTTTTAAGGTCACGTAAACAATTGCTTTCATTATGGCTCCGAAACAAGTTGTAGATTGTACGAGTGTTTCTTGTATTTGCCAAAGTCTTGTGGTAGATTTCACCTAAATTTCTACAAACAATTTTCAATTCAAAATCAAGGAGAACTTTAAAGATTATGCAAAACCCTTCTGCTGGTAAGACCGCACTTGGCATGGATATTGGTATCGGCGTCCTTATTTCTTATTTTGGCAACCTTGCTTGCGGCCTGCCGCTTGGATTGGTGTTTTGTATCCTTGTGATTGTTCAGGACAAGGTAAACAAGGTGTCGCGATTTCACGCCTTCCAATCAATCTTTCTGGGCGTCGCTTCCATTATTTTATCAATTCCACTTGGTATTGTTTTTTTCATTGGTGGGTTTATCGATGTTGCCATTGGCCTGCCTGTCGTCACCGGTATTCTGGGTTTAGGGGTATTGGTTATTATTCTTGCCTTACTTTATTTCGTGGTTATGGCAGCGATCAAAGGTTACGGCGGCCAAATTTATAAAATTCCCATCATCGGAAATTTTGCCGATAAGTATTCTAACTGAGATATGTAACGGCGGACATAAAACGCGGCATGGCTTCTTAAAGGATAAGAGGTCGTGCCGTTTTTGTGCGATGGTAGCCACGATCCGCGATTTCCTACGTTTGGCACGGACAGGCAATGATTTGAATCGATGAGAATATATCTCGACAACTGCGTTTTCAACCGGCCGTTTGATGACCAATCGGCTGACCGGATTCGGAACGAGACGTCCGCGGTCCTTCAAATACTGAGCAAGATATCTACTGGAGAACTTGATCTTGCATGGTCGTATGTCAATGAAAGCGAAAATTTACGCAACCCATTTGAAGAGAATAAACGATCGATTCTAGGATGGAAACAGATCGCTACAATTGAAGTGCTCGAGTCAGAAAATCTCTTGGAAAATTCGCAAAAAGTGATAGAATTGGGTCTTGCCGTAGGGGATGCTTTGCACATTGCCTCCGCGGTAGAGGCGAATGCAGATTTTTTCGTAACAACCGATGACAAGATAATCCGAAAGATTGTTGAATTCGAAGGGGGTTGTCGTTATCAACCCGATTGACGCGATTGAAAAGCTCAATGAATACATTAACTGATACAGAGATTAAGGTTCGCGGAGTTGAGACGCTGATCGCCAGCATCGGGCTGGTCGAAACCGGCCGGTTTATCGCGTTAATGAACCGCGATGGATTTGACTACACCGAATGGCGACGCAATCTCTGGAAAGGCGAGACGGTTGAGGAAGTCAGTTCCAGAGCAATGGCTGAATACAAACCTAAGACGTAACGCGATCACGGAAACACTCTTTCAAAAACTCTATCGACATTGCGTAGGTAATGGCCGACATCAAAAACACGGGCAATTTCTTCAATTGAAAGATGCGAAGAGATGTCCGCGTCCAGTTCTATAAGTTCCCGATAATCGCCGCCC
>JANPCJ010000283.1:0-1878 GCA_031430895.1 Chloracidobacterium sp.
TTCCCACGACATCTTTACGTCGCTCGACCCACGCCTTGACCGCTTCGTCGACCGCATTGTCGTCAAAGGCCTTATTATCAATATCCGCTTTCCAGACCTCGACGAGAGCTTGCTGCTCGGGAGCCCCAAGGCCGTTGCCGGCGATATAGCGGTAGGCGGCATAAAGCACCGTGCGGCGGAATCCTGGCTTTACGATACCCAGCCGGCCCGCGGCGTAGTCAGCATATGGATTCTCCGGCGCCGATGTCGTGTCGAACAACGGCGTGATGTAGCCCGGGCCGCAAGGCAGCGCGCTTGTGAGAAACGCAAAGATCAAAACGAGCGAGACAGCGAAGCGGAAAATAGCGTTCATATCAATACCAAAAAACAAGACCGGAATTGGTACAAATATACTTCAAATCGATAACGATAGAAAGCAAATCTCTCGCATGAATTTATGAGATAACGCGCAGATAAAATGAAACACAATTTAAGCGGGAAAAAAGCGGCACGGTCGTGCTGGTCAAATCCGCTCCCATTCGCTAATCTTACAGTTTTATGTCAATAGCACCTTCAACGCGTACAGCAAATTTTCGATACGCCATTCGCAATGTTGTCGCCGCCGCCGATGCTCTGCGGCGGGCCGGCCGCGATGTGATCTCGCTGAATATCGGTGACCCGCAGGCGTTCGGCTTCAGGCCGCCGGAGTATGTGACGGAGCCGGTTGCGCTAGCGCTCCATGACGGATTTACGGGATATGCCTCGTCGTCCGGACTCTTTGAGGCCCGGGAAGCGGTCGCGAGCTACGCGGCCGCAACGGGTGTCGAAACGAGCGTCGATGATGTCCTGATGACCTCCGGTGCGTCCGAGGCCGCCGATCTTGTTTTGACCGCGTTGCTTGATCCGGGAGACGAAGTTCTTCTGCCAGCTCCCGGATACCCGCTCTACGACGCGATACTCAACAAACTCGGAGCTCGGGCCCGCTATTACAAGCTATACGAAAAAATCGGATGGCAGCCTGACCTAGACGATGTTTGTTCGTTAGTAAATTCCCGGACGCGCGCGATCGTACTGATAAATCCGAGCAATCCGACCGGAGCTATCATCCCGGCTGAAACAACCGCCAAGTTTCTCGAGATCGCCGCAGCTAATAATCTGGTCGTCATCAGCGACGAGGTTTATCGCGATCTTTGCTTTGAACCCGCACCCGCGCCGGCATCGCTATTGGCTTTGGGCACTCAGGTTCCAGTGATAACTCTCGAAAGCCTCTCGAAAACGCACATGCTTTCCGGATGGCGGGTCGGCTGGATGCGGTTTACAAATTCGGCAGCGATGCCGCGATTGATTGAGGCCATCAACCGCTTGGCGAGTGGACGGCTTTGCTCGCCCACGCCGGGTCAATACGCCGTTCGACCTGCGTTGACCGGAGCGGCGAGTATCCTCCGTGCCAGTGGCGAGCAGGATGCTCGCCACTCCAGTCCAGCCCTATTTGTCGAAAATTTTTTGTCCGAGATCAAAATCAGGCGAGATCTGGCGGTCAGACGTGTCGCCGAGATTGACGGCCTATCCTGCACCGTACCACAGGCGGCGTTCTATCTGATGGTTAAGGTTGAAAATTTGGACGGACGAACCGATGAGCATTTTGCTCTCGACCTTCTGCGGGAAACCGGCGTTCTTGTCGTTCACGGCTCCGGTTTTGGCACCGAGCCGACCGAAGGATACTTTAGATTAGTCTATTTGGCTGAAGAAGCGATGCTGAATCAAGCCTTTGATGGGATTCGCTCGGTTATAGAAAACCGGCAGTATCTAAGATCGGAAGGCTCCGCCGGCCTTCGCCCCGCGTCACCCATGTGAGACCTACTTCTTTCCGTTCTTCCTCGCAGCAAGCTGAATATCGCT
>JANPCJ010000284.1:0-9920 GCA_031430895.1 Chloracidobacterium sp.
CGAGAAATTAGCCACGAACGCACGAATAAATGAGGGAATTCTTCGTTTTGATTCGTGCATTCGTGGCTAATTCTCTGAAAGCGGTGACTTTTGACACGGCCTCGTGAGCAAGGGCGAAACACGCGACTTGCAGGTATCGCCCTTGCTCACGCGCGGGCTTGTGCATCTCATTTCACCGGCAACACAGATTTAAGACACTGCCGGTTATTTGGCTTGATCGACAGACTCGGCAGTGTGTCGTACGGTTCGCTGACGCAGAGCGCGTTCTAGTAGAACAGACTGTTAGTCTGTTCTCCGACGCGGGTTCCACTCAAGTTGATTGGTTATTTGGCTTGATCGACAGGCTCGGCAGCCTGTCGTACGGTGCGGATTTTGGATCACAAAGAAAACATACCGAACCACCGCGCTAAAACCTAAAACTCTTGCAATTCGAAAAAAGCGGGTATATAGTTTCGATGTTAGTCAAAAACCCCTTCAAAAACGCACCCAAGGAGAATTATGAAAAGACCTCTCTTGCTCGTTCTTATCTGCTTCACTGTCATCGCAACCGGCGTCATTTATCTACAGCCATCAAAGGCGCAGATTAGTTTCGAAACGCCATCAGCCCAAGACCTCGAACTGGCTTCGGCCATCAGGAAGGTGACCAATCGCTCGCCGGAAGGATTGGTCGTTGAAACGCAGGCCGACGGCGGCATCATGGTCGATTTGCAGGGACGATTTCAGAATGTCATTTTGGGAAAGTCCGACCCTAATGAAGGGCGCACGACCGGTTGTGTGACAAGTTTGGACGAAGCAAATGCGTTTTTTGGCAAGAACCTCGAGACCGGCGAGATCTATCCTCGCGCTCAGAAAGCCATTGACGCCAAAGAGACACAGTCGGTCCCGCGCGGCATGTCAATGCAGGAGTATGAGTTTTACAAGAACCTTATCGAAGACGCGAAAAGACGGATGCGAGAAAATCCAAATGCCGCAACCCTCGCGGTTCTTAACAATGACGGCGCCGGCGAGGGCTTTAATGACCCGGCGACCAGGACGCCGGAAGGCGGTAATAACGGTACGACATTGGGTCAGCAGCGCCTGAACGTATTCAATTTTGCGGGCCAGATTTGGGGAGCGTATCTGGACAGCAGCGTTACGACTAATATCCGTTCGCAATTTGATCCGCAGGCTTGCACGGCCAATTCGGCGACGCTTGGCTCGGCCGGAGCGCTAAATGCCCACGCGGGCTTTGTAAATGTCGAATTCCCAAATACTTTCTACCACGCGGCACTCGCGAACAAAGTCGCGGGCAGCGATTTGAACGCAAACCCGGAAATAGCCGCGACCTTTAACAGCAATATCGATAACGGCTGCTTTAGCGGGGCGACGCGTTGGTACTACGGTTTCGATGGAGCACCGGCCGCTAATACGGAGGATCTGCTGCTTACCGTGCTTCATGAACTGGGTCACGGTCTAGGTTTCTCCAGCTTTGTCGACGGAAGCACCGGCACCTTGCTAAATGGCATTCCCGACATTTACACCCGCTATATGTTCGACCGCACGACGGGGCTGAACTGGCACCAGATGACGGATGCACAGCGTCAAACCTCCGCCCGGAATAACGGCAACGTGTTGTGGGATGGGGCAAACGTACGTGTCGCATCGGGTTTTTTGACTGCCGGACGCGAAGCGGCAACGGGCCGAGTACAGCTTTTTACGCCATCTACTTTTCAACCCGGCTCTTCAGTCTCACATTACGACATTGCTGCGTCCCCGAACCTGCTTATGGAGCCGAATTCGGCCCCCGGAATTTCGCAGGATCTCGATCTAACCCGCCAGCAGATGCGAGACATCGGCTGGTACCGCGACTCGACCGCCGACCTGGTTCAGGACGCGATCACAAATATTCAACCCAGCGGCGTGGGTCTCATCCCGGGCACAAATGCCACGGCTACATGGGCAAATGGCGGCGGATTTAATCGCAACGTCACCATAGACCTTTCCACCGATGGCGGCACCACGTTTCCGATGACGATCGCCTCAAATATTGCAAACACGGGCACCCATACATTTACCGTTCCAAACGTCCCAACCTCGCAGGGACGTGTGCGCGTACGCGAGCACAATTTCGTACAGCCATCCGGAATGTCGGCAGCGAATGTTACCATCGGTTCCGGCGGGCCGACACCGACACCCACAACAACGCCGACTCCGAATCCGGGCGGTCAGGCAACAGTTACCTATTCGGGGCCTGTTGTACTCATACCTGACAATACGGCGGTGGGCACTAATATTATGATTCCAGTCAGCGGCCTGGGCACGATCACTGATCTCGATTTCCGATTCAACGGGACTGCCGCGAGCGCCGATCCGCTGTCAACGACCGTCGGCGTAAGCCATTCATGGATCGGCGATCTCATTTTCAGACTGACTTCACCGGCTGGTACGACCGTTATATTTTTTGATCGCCCGGGGTTCCCGGCGAACGGCTCCGGATGTAACGGAAATAACCTCTTCAATCTGACGTTAAACGACGACGGTGGACTACCACCCGTCGAATCCCAGTGTCCTCCGGGAGATGACGCTGGACCGTTAACAGGAAATTTCTCGCCAAATAATCCGTTCTCGGTCTTTGACGGTCAGAACGCCAACGGGAACTGGAGGTTGAATATAAGTGACAATGCACCGCAGGACACGGGGTCGATTCGAGCATTCTCGCTTTTATTCACCGCGACGGCAGCGGCAACACCGACGCCAACACCGACCCCGACACCAACGCCAACGCCGACACCGGCGACTGGCCGAACCGCGTTTGATTATGACGGAGACCGGCGAGCCGACATCTCTATTTATCGACCGACGATCGGCGACTGGTATGTGCAGGGGTCGCAGGCCGGGTTGTCGGGGATCAGGTTTGGTCTATCTACCGACCGGATCGTTCCGGCCGATTTTGATGGCGATGGAAAAACGGATGTCGCCGTTTATCGGCCGTCTGACGGCACATGGTATATCGTGAGGAGCAGGGATGGGACATTTATGTTCGCTGTGTTTGGGCTGGCGAACGACCTGCCCGTTCCGGGAGACTTTGACGGCGATGGGCGGGCGGATATCTCGGTGTTCCGACCCTCAGACAGCACTTGGTACAGGCTGAACAGCTCAAATGGCTCATTCTTTGGCCGCCAGTTTGGCGCGGCGGGCGATAAACCTGTAATGGGCGATTTCGACGGTGACGGAAGGGCCGACCTCGCTGTGTTCCGGCCGTCGGTTGGGGTATGGTTCCAGATCAGAAGCCAGAACGACTCGTTCTTTGGCGAACAGTTCGGCATTACCACAGACCAGGTCGTACCCGCCGACTACGACGGCGATCGCAAAACCGACCTCGCCGTTTACCGAGCCTCGAACGGTTTCTGGTACATCAGATCGAGCCTCACTGGTGCATTTATGCAAACCCCATTCGGATCCGCAAACGACATCCCGGCCCCCGCCGATTACGATGGCGACGGACGTGCCGACATCTGCGTTTTCCGCCCCTCCGAGGGCCAATGGTATCGCACAAACAGCTCAAACGGCATGTTCAACGCCTTCCCCTTCGGCCTAAACGGAGACCGGCCGACACAGAGCGCATTCCAGTAGAACAGACTGTTAGTCTGTTCACCGACGCGGGTTTCTCTCAAGTCGAATGAATATAAACTTGATCGACAGGCTCGGCAGCCTGTCGTACGCGTACCGCTACACTTCAGCTTGATCCAGACAACCTTTATCGAAGCCTTAGTATCTATTACGTTGTAATTCCCTATAACAAGGCGACGTTTGAGTTGGGCAGTGGGTGTTTGAGTTGGCTATGGTAGACTGGGCACGACTGGACAATCCGCGTTGCAGTTCCGCTCTTTGGATAACTTTGATTGACCCGAATTCCTGTAAAGCGCTCGGAGGCCTGTGTAAAATGAAAATTCCCTTCCTTGTTACGTTTGGCACTTTGGGCAACTGTAGATTCTATTGTTTTGCCACGCTGTTGATGTTCGCGGGCTGGGCCGATCTGACCGGCCAAATCCCGAACGCAACTCCGACAACTCCGTCCAAACAAACTAACCAAACGGTGCCCGCCACTGACGGCGGGGGCGAATCGCTGAGGGACCAAAGCAAGATCAAAGTTGTTTTCGATCCGAATTCACCGGGTGTTGTAATCATCGAATCAAACGGAGAAAAGATCCGGGTCGATACCGTTAGCAAAACAGTTGAATCGTTTGCCGAAGGTTCAAAGCAGGAATCACCTCAGCCTGACAAAGATCGAATCGTGGCCACGTCGGCCGCGGAACCAGCTCAGGAGGAAGAAAGTGCTTATGACTTCGACAGGGGTGAGGAGCCCTACGACTTTCGCGTGGTAAATGTCCCGACGCCGAAAAATGTTCCAAAGGGCTCGTGGAATTTGGCTTTCACGCATCGTTTTACTCAGCCGATCCACCCGGTAAGTTCGAGCGGGAAGAACTTGCTGGGTCTGGACAGCTTCGGAATCGCCTCATTCGGGATAAGTTACGGGATCACGGATAAATTGTATGTGTCGGCTTATCGTTCGCCATTGTGCCAACGAGGGTTATGCCGCGTGATCGAAGTCGGATTGGGTTATAACTGGCTCTCTCACGATAAGAAATCGCCCGTCGCGTTGACCACCTATGCGAGCATCGAGGGTAACGACAACTTTACCGAGGAATACACTTATAACTTCCAAACAATGATCTCGGGGCGGATCGGTAAAAGGGTTTACCTTTTCTTTTCGCCAGCCCTGCATTTGAACTCGAACGGCCAACGTCGGTTCAATCCGCGGTCCTCGGACTTTTTTCCGCCGGCGACCGCCGCGGACACTTTTCAGTTGCCGACGCATGGCGCGTCTTTCGGATTTGGCGCGAGCGTATTGATTACGCCGAATGTTATAGCGCTCTTTGATTTTGTGCCGCGAACCGGATTCAAGCTCGGCCAGGTCAGGCCGATCCTCGACAGCAATTTTAGGGTGACCGGATTCGTAAATAATTCCCAGCCCTCAATTGGCTTTGGCATACAAAGGAATGTCGGGCGTCATGCGTTCGCGTTGACATTCTCAAACACACAAGCCACGACCACGAGCCGCTACAATTCGAGCAATCTTGCCAACCCTCCGAAACGTCTGATTATTGGTTTTAATTTGTCAAGGAGATTCTGATTAAGGTAGTGTCTCGATTTGTTCTTCTAATTTCGTAACAAGGTCTCAGGGTTCTCCGCGTCTTCCTCAGCAGGCCAGGCTTCTCTCAACGCAGAGACTGCGGAAGGAGACTTTTCTCCAAAATATCGTATTTTCTTCAAAAAATGATTCACGATCCTATCGGAAACCGTCTCTCTAGGGAGGTTTTCACCATTCCGGTCATCGCTATCATGTGTGAACAATACCCTTATTCATCTGGAAATTTTCGATAAAGGTTTTGGCATCAAATTTGCTAGTTTAGAGGGTTTCTGAGTAGAACAAAGATCATCGGAGAATGGATCATGAAACGGACCGTTAAGATTTTCATTTTATCAGCAACTCTGTTTGCGGCCTGTTTTAATTTTTTGTTTTCATCGACACGCGAACCGGTAGGAAGCGCAAATTTGGGTCCGGCGGAGGTATATGCCGCATCGTGCTCCAAGTGTCACGGCGCCGATGGTCGGGCCAGAACCGCGAAGGGCAAACGCGCCGGTGCGACGGACTTTACAAGTTCGGACTGGAACACCGATGAGGCCCGCGGAATACGCATCATAACCAATGGAAAAAGCGAAATGCCCGCCTTTAAGGGCAAACTGACCACAAAAGACATCAAATCTGTCTTCGATTACGTCTTGAGATTTCGGCGATAGGCACAAAGGTCGACCATTTGTTATTACAAAACGTCTATTGAACGGCCACAAGTTGGAGCAGAAAGATGGTAGTTGGAATCTGGTTCACCTAAAATTAGAATGATAAAGATAAAGATCTTATGTCTGCTTTTCTTCCTTGTTTTTGGGATCGTGGCCCTGACGACGAATAACCGGATAATTGATACCGTGCAGTCCTTTTCTTCCGGCCCGCCTCCCGGTGTGACCGGTGCACCCGGTGAGCAAACATGCGCGAGTTGCCATTTCCCTGAAATCGGAGGCGGCGACTTTACGATTACCGGACCGGCAACATATGTTTCGGGCGAAACGTATCAAATACAAGTGCGGCACGTTACGTCCGATCCTACCAGACGCCGTTGGGGTTTCGAGTTAACCGCCCTGGCCGGCGCAACCGCCGCCGGGACGTTTGCCCATCTTTCGCCAAGCACACAGACTCTCGTCGGGAATAGACGATCTTATATCGCACACACCGCGTCGGGATCATTCCCGGGCCAATCAGGCGGTGCCCAGTGGACGTTCAATTGGATCGCCCCTGCATCAAATGTCGGATCAGTGACTTTTTACGCCGCCGGGAATCAAGCAAACAACGATGGCAGCAACAGTGGTGACGAAATCTATTCTGCCACGGCAGTTTCCCTTCCGGGCAGTGGAGCTACGCCGACCCCAACACCGACACCGACGCCCACGCCAGCGTCAGGCCGGACAGCGTTTGATTATGACGGAGACCGGCGAGCCGACATCTCTATTTATCGACCGACCATCGGTGACTGGTATGTGCAGGGATCGCAAGCCGGGTTGTCGGGGATCAGGTTTGGTCTATCGACCGACAGGATCGTGCCTGCCGATTTTGACGGCGATGGAAAGACCGATGTCGCCGTTTACCGACCGTCTGACGGCACGTGGTATATCGTCAGAAGCACCGACGGCACGTTTATGTTCGCGGTGTTCGGTCTCGCGAACGATCTGCCCGTTCCCGGAGACTTTGACGGAGATGGCCGTGCGGATATTTCGGTGTTCCGTCCTTCGGACAGCACATGGTATCGTCTGAACAGTTCAAATGGCTCGTTCTTTGGCCGTCAGTTTGGAGCAAGCGGCGATAAACCTGTCATGGGCGACTTCGACGGTGACGGAAGGGCCGATCTTGCCGTGTTTCGGCCGTCTGTCGGCGCGTGGTTCCAAGTCAGAAGCCAGAACGACGCTTTCTTTGGCGAACAGTTTGGCACGGGAACGGACATCGTCGTGCCCGCCGACTACGACGGTGATCGTAAGACCGACCTCGCCGTCTACCGCGCCTCGAACGGTTTCTGGTACATAAAACCAAGCCTCACCGGCATATTTACGCAAACGCAATTCGGATCCGCAAACGACATCCCCGCCCCCGCCGATTACGACGGCGACGGCCGTGCCGACATCTGCGTTTTCCGCCCATCCGAGGGCCAATGGTACCGCACAAACAGCTCAAACGGCATGTTCAACGCCTTCCCATTCGGCACCAACGGAGACAGGCCGACACAAAGTGCGTTCCAGTAGAACAGACTGTTAGTCTGTTCACCGACGCGGGTTTCTCTCAAGTCGAATGAATATAGGCTTGATCGACAGGCTCGGCAGCCGTGTCGTACGTAAATTCAAATGCCGTGTCGCATAAATATCAAGTGCCGCGACGCGACCATTTCAGGTGAGAAGCCCTCATCGTCGACGAGATCTTGCGAAGATCGGTTTTCGATCCAGTTTTTTGGAATCAGGGCGCAAAGGGCAAAAACATCGGCCTCGCGTTCCTTGCGGGTGCTTTGGCCGACGCCGTGAAAATTTGCCGTTGCCCCGGTTTCGGGCGCGTGAAACAGGAAATGCCCGAGCTCGTGAAACATGACGGCTAGTTTTTCCGTCCTGGGAAGCTTGCTGTTAACCGCAATGTATTCTCGGCCCATCAGCCGGTAATAGAATCCACCGACGCTCAGCGGCATCTCCTGAACGCCAACTTTATAGCGTTTGCAAAGCCGATAAAAATCGGCCTCGGACAGCGGTCTTTCATTCCATTCGATCTTAAGACGTTTTATTTTTTCCGAGAGGAACCGCATAACGATGAGAGGGGTAAATCGCGCTATTCGTGCAACATTGTAGCACGTACAATTTTATTTTCAAAGGGGAAATTACATCGAACGATCCAGCACCCGTTTCGCGTCGCGGACGGCAGTAGCTTTATTCTCGGCTGAGAAGGTTTCCCAGCCCTGAAAGAAAACTACGCCATAGTCACGCGGGTATTCGCGGCCCTCGTGCCGAAACCATTCGCCCATCACGAGCTGCGGATCGTTGAGCCTTAGCACGGCGGCTTCAACATCGAACGCCGCGTCGGCATCCGCCGTTCCCAAATCCTGACTGCCTGAAAGTCTGTGTGCGAGACGCCTGTCAACAATCTCGCCGATCTTATCCTCGATAAATTTCCCCAGGCCGATCGGCGGGTTTTGGCCGGCGTAGATGTCGCCGTTTCCAATCAACAGCCAGTTCAGGGATACGCCCGTTTCATTGGCAATCTTTATCAGCACTTCGGGTGCCGGAAGCCGGCCTTGATAGTAGTTTCGAACGGTCGCGTGAGGAATTTTGAGCCGTCGAGCAACGTCTGCCATCGAGGCATTGTCAAATGCAGTGTGCATCCTCTCTATAAAATCTCGGCTCATAAGTAGTCCTACAACGCACGTTGCGCCCCTCACACCAAATGTTACTACATGAATCGCAAATCAAAAAATGGCCCGCAAATGCAAATCTCACGACGTGGTGAATGCGACGTGTTTTTCGCAAATTTTCTTTCACTGCGATCTCTGCGGGCACTGCGTGTAACCGCTGCTTCTGCGGGGAAGCATCACCAACTAAAGACACCACCTGCGGGGTGGTAAACTTGACACACGCGATACGGGAATCGTATATTTTGAAGTTCGGCCAATATCAGATTAGCCGCCCTAGCTCAGTTGGTAGAGCGTTCGATTCGTAATCGAAAGGTCGTCGGTTCGACTCCGATGGGCGGCTCCATTAGAATCAACACTTTACAAGCGTCCTCCACGGGCGCTTTTCTTGTTTGTGTGTCATTTGTGTGCCAAGGTCTCAAAAGGATTGGTGTACCATGCAATTTACACTAAAATCTAAAGACTTTCACTTCGACTTGTTTGCAGATACATACAATGAATTTTTCCTCAATAGCGGCATTCCTATGGTCAGTTGCTGATTTGCTTCGCGGTGACTATAAACAGTCTGATTACGGCAAGGTGATTTTGCCTTTCACTCTGCTACGCCGACTCGATTGCGTATTAGAAGAGACGAAGGCCGACGTTCTGGCAGAGTACGAGTTAAGACAGGGTGTTGGCGTCTCTGTTAATCCGTTTCTTATCCGCAAGGCTAAACACAATTTCTATAACACCTCGAAATTCGACTTCCAAAAGTTCCTCGATGATCCGAACAACATCAAGGCCAATATCACCCACTACATTCAAGGGTTTAGTGAAAACACACGCGACATATTCGAGCGATACGATTTCTCGATGCAGATCGAACGGCTCGATAGCTCAAACCTCTTATATCAGGTAGCACAGAAATTCGCCGCGATTGACCTGCATCCAGATACCGTATCGAATGCCCAAATGGGTTTGATCTTTGAGGAACTCATTCGCAAATTTGCCGAACTCTCAAACGAGACAGCCGGGGAGCATTACACGCCGCGCGAAGTCATCCGTTTAATGGTCAATCTGCTTTTCAATGCTGACGATGAAGCTATCAGCAAGCCCGGAACGGTTCGGAGTCTTTATGATCCGACAGCCGGAACCGGTGGAATGCTCTCAATTGCCGAAGAGCATCTTCATCAAATGAACCCGAATGGAAAGTTGGTCGTCTTCGGACAAGAGCTAAATCCATGGAGCTGCATCTGCGCGCTGCGCAGTATGAGAAGAAAGGCTTTGCCGGTCGATTTGGAGCGGGTTTGCCAAGGGTGTCGGACGGAAGTCTTTTGTTTCTCCAACATCTTTTATCTAAAATGCGTCCGGTGTCGCAAGGCGGCAGCCGAATTGGGATCGTATTCA
>JANPCJ010000285.1:0-3393 GCA_031430895.1 Chloracidobacterium sp.
CCGGAGAAATCCGAGCGTGATGCTTTCGCCGGGCACGGTCGCGGCGACACTGGCGATCAAATCCTGGGCGCCTTCGACACGGCGACCGTTAAACTCCACGATCACATCACCCGTTTGCAAACCGGCGAGCGCCGCCGGTCCCTTATTATCGCGAACACCGGTGATGATCGATCCCTTTGGAACTTTGAGCCCGTAAACGCTGGCAAACTCAGCCTGTACGGAATCGAGCAGCACGCCCAGATAACCGCGCCGGACTTTTCCGTTTTTTACGATCTGGTCAAATACGTACCTCGCCTCGCGGGCGGGCAGGGCAAAACCGACGCCGTTATAATCGCCCGTCGAAGTCGCGATCTGAGAGTTGACGCCGATCACATCGCCGTCCATGTTGACGAGCGGGCCGCCCGAATTACCGCGATTTATCGCCGCGTCTGTTTGTATAAATCGCTGAAAAGCCGTGGCATACGGCGTCTCACGATGCGTTTGCGAGATTATCCCGGCCGTCACGGTTTTTGTCAGGCCAAAGGGCGAGCCGATCGCCAACACCCAATCGCCGACCTCGGCTTTATCGGAATCGGCGAATTTCAAGAATGGCAGGTCGCGCCTGGCGTCGATTTTTAGAATTGCCAGATCGGTCTCTTTATCGGCGCCGACCACTTTTGCAATGTACTCCTCACCGGAATCGAGCTTGACGGAGATGCGGGCGACGCCCTCAACCACGTGCTCGTTTGTAACAATGTAACCGCTTTTATCGACAATAAACCCACTGCCCACGGCCCGAACCGGACGCTGCTGGGTCTGCCGCCGCAAAAAATCCATCACCTCGTCACTCGCGCCGGGTGTCGGCGTGCCGTTAGAAACGATCTGCTGCGACTTGCTTTTGGTTTCAATACTGACAACCGCCGGCTCGACTTTCTTTGTGACGGCCGCAAAAGAATTGGAAATTTTCTCCGGCTGGGCCGAGAGGTCGGCGGTCATGCCGGTGACGGTCAACGCCGCAACGAATAAAATGGCTCGGGTTTTGAACATAATGCATCTCCTAAAACGAAACGGGCTTTCGTCATATCATACGAGATTATAGCAAAATCGTGTTTCTTTTTCGTTGAGAGTTCACTTAGCGACTCCGCGTCCGACTCTCCGACCTCCGCGTTAAAACCCATTTGAAGACTATTCAACCCAATTTCCACGCAGAGATTACGGAGGCGGACGCAGAGAACGCTGAGATAAACAAACGCCAAAACACCTAATGCGAACAAGCGGTGACCCAATTCCAGTCGGCGGCGACCCAGTTCCAACCGTCGGAGACCGCGCGACGACCGTCATCGACCGCGCGACGACCGTCAGCGACCGCGCGACGACCGTAATCGACCGCGCGACAGCCGTTACCGACCTCATGTTCGGAATAAGATCTTCAATACATCGTGTCTCGCGGCTATTTCGATACCTCGCACGGCTTCATTCAGAGGCAATTCTTCCGTTATTAACCGTTCGACATCAATTTTCTTGCTTTTCAAACATTCTAAAGCGGGAGCCAACCGCCCACAGCGGGAGCCGACGATCGTTATTTCATCAACAACGACACGCGAAGCGGCCCACACGGGTGTTCCGTGAAATGTCGATTTCAAAACGATCTTGCCACGCGGTTTAACGAGATCGAGAGCGGTCGAAAACCCCGATTCCGAACCGCTCGCTTCAACAACGACGTCAAAACGACGCGACATTGACGACTTCACGCTGTTGAGCAAAATTCCTTCCACACCGCTTTTTTCGGCGATTGACATTTTCGAAGCGTGTTTGCCGATGATAGTGACATTCCGCGAACGCAAACCCAGGGCCATAGCACACAAGAGACCGAGTTTCCCATCGCCGATGACGGCAACTTTTGTCGCGCTTAGAATTTCAACCTGTTCCATGATGCCGTATGCGGCGGCAAGCGGCTCGGCAAACACGGCCTGATCGTCCGACACATTATCAGGCACCTCGATCAGATTTCGCGTTGGCAACTGCAAATATTCGGCGTGGGCGCCGTCGCGCCCGACGATACCGAGCACCGTCCGCTGAGGGCAATGTCGCGCCTCGCCTGTTTGGCAGACGGCGCAAATCCCGCAACCCGCGTTTATCTCGCCGACCACACGTTTTCCCGCCAGATGCGGCGCGTCGTCCGCGCGTTCGACGACGCCCACAAACTCGTGCCCGATCGTCCCCTCAAACCCCGCGTAACCGCGTACGATCTCGAGATCTGTATTACAAATGCCCGATTTGATTACGCGTACCAAGGCTTCAGCCGCAACATTCGGGGCCGGAATATCGGCGAGCTTTAGTTCACCGCCCGAAAACCTGAGAGCCATCATCGCTTGTAATACACCTTCAAATCTTTCTCCGCCGTGATCAGCCATTGTCCGCCCACCTTCGCAAACCTGATCATTTGCTGGACCTTTCCCGACGAATTTCTGTTTCCGCGAAAATCCCATTCCTTGTCAAAAACGGCCATCGCCGTCTGGCCGCCGTCGCTGGTCGTGACAGAGATATTTGTCAGGTTGACGCTGATCGAATCGAATCGCGTAAACGCCCTCTGTTTATCGCGCCGGACAAACGCCGAACTCGCACCCGATTTGTTGTAATAATCGACCGTCGCGGCATAATGCGTCATGTAGGCGTCAAGATCGAGAGATTCGGATTGCGATTTCCAACTGTCGAGCCGTCCGATTACCTCGGCGCGAGTCTGTGAATCGGCAACGGTTGAAGACGAGCTATTTCCGTCGACCGGAGGTGGCGTCGGTGTCTTGGAAGGCGATGGCGTGGTTTTTGCGGTTGGCGTCGGGGTCGAATTTACGGCGGTGTTTACGTTCGCCGTTGATTTGCGATCAGTATTTATCACGACCTCGGATTGCGCGTTTCTCGAGTATAGCCAGAACGCGATTCCACCGACGCCAAACAGGAGCAGCATTCCAAATGCGGTCAAAACCACCGCGACCGCCGTATTCGACCGCGGCTTTCGCTCAGGCGTCGTGACAAACGCATTCTGACCTTGCCGCCAACCACTTTGGTCGGTTGGAGCGCTGACACGCCTACGTGCGTCCGCCGTATCGACTTCGCTCAGCATAGCGGTCGGCATTTCACCGTCGCGCGCCGAGTAAAGCGGCGTCCCGTCCTGAAGACAGAATTTAAGCGTATCGTCGGAATACCGGTTCCCGCATGAGGGGCATAATCTCATTTCTTTTGACGACCGGGTCACGTCGGCCGCACGGATAGTATCTGATAAAGGGTGCAATTAGTAAATCATTTCAAATGGCGGCTATTGCACAAGGCGAGCGCGTAAGGTTGCACAAGCCCGCTCGCAAGCAAGGGCGAGACACGCAGCTTGAACGTATCGCCCTTGCTTACGCGCGGGCTTGT
>JANPCJ010000286.1:0-5652 GCA_031430895.1 Chloracidobacterium sp.
CGTCTCCGGACTCCCAAAAACGCGCAACGCCAAAGTGATGCGCCGCGTGTTGCGTTCGGCCTATCTTGGCGAAGACCCGGGCGATCTCTCGGCGCTGGAAAACCCGCAATCCGTCGATGAGATTCAAAAACTCCGTTTGTAACAACTTTTCGTAACACTTTTGTTACAATCGGGCGCAGATGGCAAAGGCGAAACAAGCACCCGTGATTACATCGACGGCCGACCTGTACGAATGGGCGGCCGAGGTGCTGCGCCTTCGTTTTGACGAGGTCGTGAGCTTTGGCGGCGCCGTCACGGTCGCCTGGAACGTAAATGGCGTCCACGATATGCGGGTGGCCCTTCGCCGTCTTCGCACCGCTTTGCGTGATTTCGTCCAGGTGATTGATAGTAAATCGCTCAAGCGGGTCAAAGACGATCTGAAAAAGATAGCTGATTCGCTCGGCGAGGTTCGCGATCTCGATGTGGCGATTATCGCCCTTGAAGATTTGAGCCGGGAAACAGACGACGATGCGATCAAGACTGGCATCGCCGCACTTTCCGAAGAACTGAGAACCAGCCGCGAAAATGCCCACGCACGAGCACAAAAAACACTTGTGTCGATCTCAGTCAAAAACCTTCGCGACCGCTTTTCCCGAAGGATCGACGACTCGCTCCGCCAGCAGGAGCTTTTCCGCCCTGCGAATCTTGCCGAGATGGGCAGCGGCGTGATCGAATCACGGCTACAAGACATTTCCCTGCTCGGCGTCGCGATTTACATGCCTTTTGACGGCTTACGGCTCCATGATTTACGCATCGCGGCAAAACGTCTCCGGTACGCAATTGAGCTATTCGGCCCCGGCTGGACCGAGGAAATCGGTGGATTCGCAAAGGAGATATCGAAACTTCAGTCCTATCTCGGCGAAGTACACGATTGTGACTTATGGATAAACAAACTCTCAGGGCGCCTTATGCAAAAAAAATCTCGCAAAGCGGACGATGCTACCATCTCCCTGGCGGCCGCGTGGCTTTTGTCGAGATTTGTCGAGAACCGCGGAAAAGAGTATTGCAGAGCAGTCGACCTCTGGTGCGAGTGGAACGCGAACGGTTTTTTCGAAAGGCTCAAAACGGCTCTCGCCCTGCAATAGATTCCGGAATATGCTTTTATACACCATCGGCCACGGTCGGCATCCGTTTGCGTACTTTCTCGAACTGCTTCAGAAGCACGAGATCGAATTTGTGTGCGATGTGCGGGCATTTGCCCGGTCACGATGGCCGCAGTTCAATAGTTCGGTGTTGGCGGAATTGCTGAATGAGAATGGCATCGGATACGAGCATTTGCCAGAAACCGGAGGCAAGAACAAACCGAAGCCTGAGGACCTGGCTTGGGGCGTTAATCGCGTCATCGAGATTGCGTCAGATGTTCGCACGGTAATGATGTGTTCCGAATCAAAACCTCTCTCAGATCACAAAATACCGCGTGCCAATTGCCACCGCGTCGGAATGTTGGCTCCGATGCTTCGTGCGAAAGGGGTTGGACGAATCGTTCACATCCTGCCGAATGGCGAATCCATCGAGTTTGACGAATCCACCGTTCCGTCGATCTGGTAAAGCCCTAAGCCTCTATCCTAACCCTGACACTGCTGAAGGCGGCGTTTCCGGTTAACTCATCTATCACGGTTTCGTCGGTCAAATCGTTGATCGAAACACCTGCGTGATCTGAGGCAATGTCGAGTTTCACACCCTTTCGGCCGTGCCCGTAACCATGCGGGATCGAGAGGACGCCGTGTGCAATATTTCCAGTGATCTCAAGCGGCAGCTCGACCGAACCGACTCGGGAAACAACCCGGACGGTCTGGCCGTCCCGCAAAACCAAGCCTTGCGCGTCATCCGAATTTATCATAACCGTGCATCGATTCTTGCCCTTCATCAGAATTTCGCTGTTGTGCATCCACGAATTGCAGTCACGCAGATGGCGACGACCGATCAGGCTGAATGGGAATTCCTTATTTTCGCCCGGGTCAGCTTCTTTTTTGAGCCGTCCAAGGTCCTGAACCAGAATATCGGGTGCCAAATTAATGCGCTTGTGCAAGGTCAACAACCTTTCCGGCAGGCATGGCAGTAGTTCTCCCAGATCGATACCATGCGGACTCTCTTTCAGTTTATCCAGCGCCAAGCCGTATTTGCCAAAAGCTAAGCCAAGCGCCAATTTCATCTCAGGTTTTTCGGGCACAAATGGTCCACTTTTGCCCTGCAAGCGGTGAACCAATTCCTGCATGATCTCCCAGTCGTATCTGGCATTCTCAGCTTTTGCGAAAAGCGGCCCAGAATATTTCGTTGTATTCCGGACAGCAAATGAGTTGAAGATAACGTCGTAATGCGAGCTTTCCAAATTCGTCGCGGGCGGCAATATGATGTTTGCGTGCCGCGTGGTCTCGTTGAGATAAATATCTATCGAAACCATAAACTCCAGTTTTTCCAGTGCTTTATCAAGCTGACGACCGTTCGGCGTGGACAATACAGGATTGCCGCAGCTTGTTACGAACGCCTTGATCTGGCCATCGCCTTCGGTCAGCATCTCTTCGGCCAAAGCTGCGACCGGCAGTTCCCCCATAAATTCAGACAGCTTTCTGACGCGGCTTTGCCATCGGTTATGGATGTCTGCGCCCTTCGCAAATTGCAGCAGATCGAACGCCGGTGCGGTGAACATCGCTCCGCCCGCACGGTCGAAATTGCCCGTCAGGATATTGATAGCATTTATCAGCCATTGGCACAGCCCGCCGAATTTCTGTGTAGAAAGCCCGATCCGGCCATAGCAAACGGCGCTATCGGCAGCGGAAAACTCACGAGCTAACCGCTTGATATTCGCGCCGGAAATTCCGGTTAGCCGTTGCGCCATTTCCGGCGTGAAATCTCTAGAAATTGCTCGCAGCGTTTCGATGCCGTCGGTGAAATCCGACAGCCGGCCTAAATCAGCCAGATCTTCGGCAAACAGCGTCTGTACCATCGCCAAAAGCAGAAAGGCATCGGCGGCGGGCTTAATGAAAAAATGCTCGTCGGCCACCCGCGTTGTTTCGGTCTTTCGCGGGTCGATCAGGACTATCCTGCCACCGCGTTTTCTGATCGCGTCCATCCGATTGATAATGTCCGGCGAGGTCATCAGGCTCCCATTCGAAGCAAGCGGATTAGCACCCAGGATCAGAAAAAACTTTGTCCGGTCGATGTCCGGGACCGGTATCAGAAACGGATGTCCTAACATCGCCCAGCTCGCAAAGTGATGCGGAAGCTGATCAACCGAGGTCGCTGAATAGTTGTTCTTGGTTTTAATCGCCTTGAGAAGTTCACGGCCATTGAGCATCGTGCCGAGATTGTGAACGGACGGATTTCCCTGGTAAACCGCCACCGCGTCTCGTCCGTAGCGGGCTTGAATGTCCAGAATTCGCGATGCCGTTTCATCAAATGCTTCTAACCAACCTATCTCCCGCCAGCCGGACGCGTTGCGCATCAATGGCGTTTTCAGACGGTTCGGATCTTCATGAATGTCCTTCAATGCCAAGGCCTTCGGACAGATGTGCCCGCGTGAAAACGGGTCCAGCTTGTCGCCGACGATCGAAAGTATCTTGCCGTCTTCGTGCGTAATTTCGATCCCGCAAATAGCTTCGCAAAGATTACAGTTCCGGTAATGGTTTTCCGACATATGATTCTCGACTTTTACCATACTTCGCCTCAGTAGTGGTCGTTCCGAATTTCTTTGTGGACTCTGTGTCTTCACTTTGTGCCCTTTGTGTTAACGGATTTTTATCACAAAGAGCACGAAGAAAGACACAAAGTTCGCAAAGAAGAACGTAGAGCATTTCTCAAATCTAACCAATATCTTCGCCACCAGTATCTCGCGCGGATGGCTTCTGCGCGAATGCCGAAAAACGCGGGAGCCAACAGATTACGTTTTTACAGTAGATCTCATATTCCGCGCCGAATCGCCGACGCAGATCGTCTTCTTCAAGTGGCCGAAAGATGAGCTGCCAAATCAGCGAACCCATCAGGGCGTACAGGGCCACGAGCGGCGAACCGAGAAACAGCGCGACCGCCAAACCCTGGGCGACGCCCGAGACCGCCATCGGATTCCGGACAAATGCATAGGGACCGAGAACGACGAGATGTTTGGCGTGATCGAGCGGTAAGGGCGTTCCTTTTCCAACTTTTGACATTACAACCGAGCCCCAGACGCCTAGTGAGCTAATAGTCAGGAATAAGACGATGGCGAATGGTTTTTGAAACGGAAACTGAAATTGAGCGATGCCTAATTTGTTCTCGATGATCGTTATCAGATATGGAAAAACGACAAGAATCACCGACCAAACGACAACGATTTGAGTTAGTGTCTTGACGATTATCCAATTTGTCGATGTTTCCGCCGCTTGACGAAACATCGTTTTCTCAAACGTCAATCCGACCGCGAAAACACCGCTCCAGATCATGGCCGGGAACATTAGCGTTACGCCGAGCCAGCCGTAATCGGACATCATCGCGAAGGCCAGACAATAGACCGTCGCGTAACTTACAGCTCCGGATACAAACCACGAAGCGATCTGCTTGTAACGATGATCGAACGCGCACAGCCAACTTGCCGCCAGCGACCCGATCCCCAAAAATGACAGGTCGGCCAGCCAGAAAGCCAGCAATGACGCCTCGGAATCTCCTTCCAGAAGAAAGTATCGGCGGGATGCGGGCATGAAAAATAAGACGCACCACCAGACAATGACCGCGACACCTTGAACGGCGAAATAAACAGCGGCTGAGTGGCGAACCTTCATATTTATACAAAGTGAAACGTGAGTTTTGGCGTGGTCATGAGTTTCGGGATAATGCTCATACGTTGGCGAGATTATATAAGCAATCGCTTCAAAATTGAAAGTGATGCCCCGCCCCACGCAGAATGGGGTAGGCGGGGGCACCGTAGGGCAAAATGATGATACAAACTTTGAACGACCGCAAACTGAAACACGCGTGCGTTAAATTATCAAAAGTTCATCCCGAAATGGCGTCAATTTACAATACGCATGGCAAGCCGCCGCTTTGGGATCGACCGACAGGATTTGGCACGCTCTTGAATATTATTCTGGAGCAGCAAGTGTCGCTAGCTTCTGCAAAAGCGTGTTTCGATAAACTCGCCGCTCATCTCGGCGATATCACACCGGCCAATTTGCTCACCGTCAATGATGCCGATCTCAAAACCATCGGTTTTAGCCGTCAAAAAACCGCTTATGCCCGGCATTTGTCCGAGGCGATTCTGCAAGACCGCATTGACCTCGGTACTCTTCACCATCTGCCCGATGCGGAGGTTAAGGTCGAACTCGTAAAGCTCAAAGGCGTCGGCGAATGGACAAGCGATGTTTATTTGCTGATGGCCATGCTACGGCCAGATGTGATGCCGCGAGGCGACATCGCCCTCCATGCGGCGTATCAGAAATTGACGAATGCCGATAAAAGACCGGCGTCGGATGAATTCGTAATAATGGCCGAGAAGTGGAAGCCGTATCGGTCGGTCGCGGCGAGGCTGCTGTGGCACCACTATCTCTCGGAAAGGCGGAAACACGACCGGTAGGAAGTGTGCCTCCTGTGTTTTATGGCTCTCATCCGCGAAAGACAGGGCACACTCCCTACCGGTCGTGTTTC
>JANPCJ010000287.1:0-2718 GCA_031430895.1 Chloracidobacterium sp.
CAACCCTTCCTCACCTGACCCCTGTGCACTCTACATTTTTCCCACCTCAGCTTGACCGCAGGTTCGACGCAACGGCGTCCGGCACACTTCAGTTTGCCGGTTTGAACATTAGAGCACTTCCGACTCCCGGGCCCGTGATTCCCCGGGCGATCAACAAACTGAAGTTTGTTGAACATCGTTGCGGCAAAGCCGCTTCGGACGACGAGGCGGCCGGCGCGGCGCGCCCGGTGATGAATACGTCAGCGTTTTCATACTTTATCGCAAGGGAGCGGGCATCAATGTCCGACATCGCGGCGGCGACGAGAGAGCTTGAGAAAGTAACGGGCGTAAATCCTATCGGTACTTCCTTGGCAACGTCAAATGTAACGGTGACGATCTGACCGCCACGCTCCGACATTCCAAATCCACCGTCCGAATCTACAAGCACTCCGATCTCTCCACCCGATACATTGGTCAGATTTGTAATCAGACTTGTACTCTCCGTAACGGCCTTGCCGAGGTTGAAAACCGGATTGCTGAGTTTCTCCGGATCGAAATTGAGCGTAAAGCTGGCGATGGTCTCGTCGCCTAATCCATCCATCTCGATCGAAACCGTCACCTGCTCGCCCGCCTTCGCGTCGCCAGCGACGACGCGCATCGCTCGGCCATTGGCCGCTTCCACGACGGATTCACCTTCGAATAACGGCGGCGGGGCCGGATTTGGCACGGTCGGGCCACCGGCCTGTTGGGCGTCCGCGAGGAAGGCAATATAACGTCGCATCAGCGCGACATCGGTGGCGTCGAGCACCCCGTCGCCACGATCAACGTATGGAGCGCCATCGGCACGTTGGAACTCGTTAAACTCGGTGCTGAACGGCACACCGGAGAAGAACAGTTGTATCGCCGCCAAATCGTTCGCCCTGTAGACACCGTCGCCGGTAAATCGAGGTGCCAAATCGCCTTCAAACCCGCCTCCGGGCAACGGTGTTTGCGTCGGCGTCGGCGTCGCGGTTGGAGTAGGCGTTGCCGTCGGCCCCGGCGTCGGTGTTGGCGTCGGAGTTGGCGTCGCCGTTGGTGTGGGAGTAGGGGTTGCCGTCGGCGTCGGTGTCGGTGTCGGCGTTGGAGTCGGAGTCGGAGTCGGGGTTGCCGTCGGTGTTGCCGTCGGTGTTGGCGTTGGAGCCCCCTGCTGGCTTAGTGTCAGCGAATAGTTGCCGGCCCCGGTCGGCTGAAATGCATTGGCGAGGATCGTATAGGTTCCGTTTGCCGGCAGGGTAAAGAAACCCGTAACCGGAATGCGGGAATTCAAATTGCTGCCGGGTGCGATGTCATCATTCTCGGTAACAAACGTGCCGCCCGGGAAACTTCCCTGGTAGAGACGCACAAACGTATCAAAATTCCCCGCACCGGCCGCCGAGGTCATATCAATCGCTATCTGCTGTCCCGATGTTCCGGTAAATGTGTATGCGTCATACAGCGTACCCGTAGCGGAGCGGCTCGTGTCATTGAAAAAACAATCGCCCGTCGCCAGCGTACCGTTTATCGTCTGTCCAAAAGCTATTGGAGAAGCTGGAAGTGTGCAATTCGGGATCGACGCGGCCTCAAATGCACCGATATCCGTGCCGTCACCACCCGCGGCGTTGGCGACCGTCGTATCCACCGTGCGGGCAAATCCGGTCCCACGCTGGTCGGTCATCACGCCCGACCCGGTATTACTCCCCTTATCAAGCGCCGGACTGCCGCCGAGCAGGGCGTGGGTCGGCGTTGTGCCGCCGTTGTTTGCCAACAAGCCGAGTTGCGGGTTGAGAGGTGCGGCACCGGTGCCAAATTGGTCGCCTATGCCGTTAAAGGTTACGTTGCCGGGATTGCCGATGAGGTTGAAGCCGTTTGACACGAAATTGCCGCCACTATTGACAACAACGTCCGATACGCTGGAATTGTTAACATTCGCCGCTACGATGCTGTTGCGGAGGGTTACTGTTGTTGAACCTGCGGCTCTAACGCCGCCGGCACTGAATGACCCCGTCGAGGTATTATTTGTTACGGTACTGTTTGTGATTGTAGCGGCTCCTGCATTGCCGAGTGTGATGCCACCTGCCGTGCTGGATGCGTTCGCCATATTCCCGCTAACCGTCGAATTACGCACGGTAAGCATGGTGTTATTGAAAATACCTCCGCCACCGCTAGCGGTGTTATTCGAGATCGTGCTACCGAGTACCGAAAGCGAGGTGGCCGTGGCATCGGCCATAATACCGCCGCCAAAAGTACTGGCGGTATTGCCGGTGACGATGCAATTTGAAAGCGTGACTTGTCCGCCGGTAATAAGAAGCCCGCCACCGAATCCGCTCAATTCTGCTCCGACTCCATTTCCGCCGGTGATGGTCATTCCGCTCAGGTTGATAATGCCGGAGCTGATGTGAAAGATGCGGCTGGCGTTGCCGCCTGAAACAGTTATCACGCCCGCACCAGGGCCATTGATCGTGACGCTGTCGCTTACGACCAATTCACCGCTCGTCAGCGTGATCGGGCCGGTCAGGTTCGCCTGGAAATTGATCGTGTCGACGGCCGGGCCGTTGGCGTTAGCGTTAGCATCTAAAATCGCCTGACGCAGACTGCCTGCATTTGCGTCATTCAGATTGGTAACCGTGAATGTCGCCGCGGCAGGCGGTGCGATCGTTACGGTGTAGGCCCGGCTGCCGAAGCAGTTGCTGGGCGCGGTTGCCGTGATTGTAAAGTTGAACG